>CALATR010000298.1 GCA_937891875.1 uncultured Pseudomonadota bacterium
CCCGGACCGTCGTAGCCGAAGTCGGCCCGGCCGCCGGCGGTCCCACCACCTGCGCCACCCGCTCCTGCGCCACCTGCTCCTGCGGTACGGCGCTGCGGGGGGATCGGGTCGTCGACACCGGGGAGCTCGTCCTCCCACTGACCTGCGGACGCGCCCCAGCCCGTGGACGGGGCCTCGCGGGTGATGTCCGCGCCGGGGTCAGAGTCGCGAGGTCCGGCGTCTGAAGGGCGGATCGAGGGGATCGGCGCCAGGCCCGGGGCGGAGCGCTGCCCCGGCGGGATGGTCGGATCGGTGCCTGGACCCTCGGGATCGGTCGACGGTGCGATGCCGAGGCGGGGGACCGGGGTGCCCGGCGAGGTCGACACCGCGGCGATGCCCGGCGGGAGCGCGGGGGAGGGCCTGCGGTGGGGCACGGTCGGCGGCGTGGGCTGGGCCTCGAAGACCGGGGGGGGCGCGTCGAGGTCGTCCCGGGTGCGGATGCCCGGTGAGGTTCCCGGATCCGACGGCGCGATGGGGGAGGGGAAGGCGTCGGCGCCCAGGGCATCGTCGTCGCCGTCGGCGAACGGGTCGCTGTCGTCGTAGCCGGGCTCGTCCGGATCGTGGTCTGCGATGCCGCGCCCGGCCGAGGAGGGGACGCCGGCGCCGGGGAAGCGCAGGGCCTGGGCCTCGGGAGCGGGCTCGTCCGCGGGGGGCACGTAGCCGGGAGGCGGGCGGATCTCGAAGTGGCCGTCGGTGGTCATGGGCTCGTGGCCGGAGTCCTTGACCGTGAACGCGATGCGCACCGTGTAGCGACCGGGCCGGAGCTCGGGCAGCTCGAAGTCGAAGCGCAGGCGTCCGGAGGGATGGGGCTTGACCGCGTACTTGGCGTCGGGAACAGGCACCCGGTCGTCCCCGTCGGCGTCGAGGTCGCGGACCAGCAGGCCGGTGGCGAGATCCTCGTGGTCGGCGCCCGCGGTGACCGTCACCGTGGTGCTGAACGCGGCGACCTCCCCGCCCTCGAACATGGCGTCGCGGGCGGTGGGGGAGAGCAGCACCTTGCCGACGGCCTCGACCCGGGGATCGATCAGATCGCGGATCTCGCGCAGGCGCCCCGTCAGCTCCGAGGTGCGCCCGAAGCGGTAGGGCGGGGAGGGGGCGGGCTGGCGGGAGAGCCCGCGGTTGAGCACGGCACCGAGCTTGTCGGCGACCCGCATGGAGAAGCGCGGGTTGGCGCGCTCCTGCTGCAGACGGGCGTGCACCCGGTCCTTGACCGCAGACAGGGCGACCTTGTCGAGCCCACCGTCCGGCAGCGGCGGCGGCTCCTGACGACGGCCGTCCGCCCCCGCGGGAGCGACGCTGCCGGCGCGGTAGAGCGCGAGGCAGATGGCGTACGTGTCCGAGACCGCGCTGACCTGGCCCTGGCTCTCGGGCGGCAGGACCCGAGGCAGTGGCTGGTTCAGGTTGTCGAGCAGGCGGGGCAGGGCCTCTTCCATGGCCGGCGTGATCGGACCGATCATGCGCGTGCTGCCGTCATCGAAGAGGTGGATGACCTCGGGCAGCAGGTGGCCGTGGTTGCCGGTGGCGAGCTGCACGCTGACCGAGAGCAGCACGTCGAGCAGGGCCAGCAGCGGGGCGCCGGCCTTGATGCGGCTGGCGAGGGTGGCCGTGGGGCGCGGGGTGAGCAGCACCTGCCGCCCCTCGTGCTCGAACGTGTCGATCAGCTCCGGAAGCCAGGTGCGACGCCCGCCCTTGTACCAGCGCGCCTGCTCCTGCAGGGCGCTGACGCAGACGGCAGCGAGGGCGTCGGCCTGGGCGCGGAAGTCGGCGGCGGTGTGGGAGATGGACAGGGCGGCCTCACGGCCGTCAGCGCTGCGGGCGACATAGGTGCGAGCGCACGGTCCCCGACCGAGTTCCTGTCCTAGAGTCCAGGTGGTTCCTTCGCTATCGCTGACGGAAGCACCCGTCTTCATCGATCCTCACTGCCCTGGTTCGAAGCGGGGAGGCTATAGCGCAGCCCGTCCTGACGTCAACGCCCAGGGGAGGCCCGTCTTGTCCGCTGTCAGCGCGCTGCCCGACGGGTGGAAGGAGCCGGATCTCGCCGCTTCCGGGAGCCTCGCGTGGCGCTCGCTCCGGGCCCTGCGGCGCCGTACCCTGGAGCGGTTCCTCGATGACTGCGACCACCCCGGGGCGGCCCAGCGGGCGGCGTTCGAGCGGGTCCTGGACGCGTCCACGGGAACCACCTTCGCCTCGCACCACGATCTCGCGGCGGTGCGCACCCTCGCCGACTACCGCGCGGCGGTCCCGATCATCGCCGCGGCGGACCACGAGCCCTGGCTGCGGCGCGCCCTGAGCGGCGGACCGGGTGTGCTGACCCGCCATCCCCACCTGGCCTTCAACCGCACCAGCGGCACCACCGGGGCGCCGAAGGACCTTCCGGTGACCGCACCCTGGGCGCATGCGGTCGGGGAGGCGCAGGCGGTGTGGGTGGCGGCCATGATCGCCGAGCAGCCCGAGCTTGCGGTGTTCGGCGCCCGGGCCCTGACCACGGTCGGGCGCTGGCGGGAGGGCCGCACGGCCAGCGGCGTGCCCATCGGCAGCAACACCGGGCGCATGCACCGGGCCCAGCCCTGGTGGGTCAAGCTTCGCTATGCCGTGCCGGAGAGCGTGTTCGGCATCCCCGAGCTCGACGTGCGGACCTACGTGCTGCTCCGCCTCGCCCTCGCGGTGGACGTGCGATCCTGGACCACCGCAAACCCGAGCACGATCCTGGCGATCTGCCGAGCGGCCGTGCGCTGGCAGGAGGAGCTGGCCCGGGACTTGCGCGATGGCACCCTGCGCGCTGGGCCCGCCGCCGAGCTGGGCAGCCGCATGCGCAGCCGGCTCCGGCCCTGGGTCTGGCGTCGGCGCGACCTCCCCGATGATCCCCGCCCGGGCGCCTTCTGGGCCAACCTGGCGTGCGTCAACTGCTGGAAGGGCGGGTCCGCCCCCTTCTTCCTGGAGCGACTCCCCGACGCGCTCGGTGCCGACGTGCCCATCCGCGAGGTCGGCGTGTCTGCCAGCGAAGGCCACCTGGCCGTGCCCCTGCACAGCTCGTGGTGGGGCGGCGTGATGCACGTCGGCGGCCACCTCATCGAGCTCCTGCCCGAGGACGGCGACGAGGCCGTGCTCCCCCACGAGGCCGAGGTGGGTCGGACCTACCGACCCATCCTGTCGACGACCGCCGGACTGTACCGCTACGACCTGGGTGATCGCCTGCGGGTGGAGGGGTTGTACCGCCGCACGCCGGTCGTGCGCTTCGTGGGCAAGACCGCAGACGTGGTCAGCCTCACCGGCGAGAAGGTCACCGCCGAGCAGATCGCCCTGGCCGCCTCGCGCAGCCTCCGCGGCTGGGTCCACGGGGTCTCCGTCCTGCCCCACCAGGAGGAGATGCCCTGGCTGGAAGTGCTGGTGGAAGGCGAGCTCCAAGGCGGAGAGGCCGAGCGCTTCGAGTTCGCCCTGCAGGCGCTGAACGGGGAGTACCAGAGCAAGCGCCACACGGCGCGCTACGCCCCGGCGCGGGTGAGCGCGCTCCCGGAGGGCACGTACGCGCGTTGGCGGGCGTCGCGGGCGGCGCAGGGGGTGGCGGACGGGCAGGTGAAGGACCCGGTGATCGTCGATGAGGCGCTGGGGGAGCGGCTGAAGGCGGGGTTCGGGGAGGAGCTGTAGGGGCGGCTGCGCTCGGCGTCGGTCGCGTCGCTTCGAGCGGGGGAGTGGCGGGGCGGTCGGGCTCGGCGTGGGTCGCGTCGCTTCGGGCGGGGGAGTGGCAGG
>CALATR010000299.1 GCA_937891875.1 uncultured Pseudomonadota bacterium
GCAGGCGGCGGCGAAGAACCTGACCCCGGTCACCCTGGAGCTCGGCGGCAAGAGCCCCGCGGTCGTGCACCCGTCCTACGACGTGAAGACCGCGGCCGAGCGCATCGCCTACGGCAAGTGCCTCAACGCGGGGCAGACCTGCATCGCGCCCGACTACGCGCTCCTGCAGAAGGACCGGGTCCAGCCCTTCCTCGACGCGCTGAAGCAGGTCGTGGGCGCGCGCTTCCCGACCCTGGCGGACAACGGCGACTACACCGCGATCGTCAACGAGCAGCACCGCAAGCGGATCCGCGGGCTGCTGGACGAGGCGGAGCAGAAGGGCGCGACCCTGCACTGGCTGCACGCCGAGGGCGCGCTGGACGGCACGGGCAAGCTGGGTCCGGTCGCGGTCACCGGCGTGACCGAGGACATGGCCATCCTGCAGGAGGAGATCTTCGGGCCGGTGCTGCCCATCGTGGCGGTGGACTCCATCGACGAGGCCGTGGCCTACGTCAACGATCACCCGCGCCCGCTGGCCATGTACGTCTTCGACAACGACCGCACCCGGGTGGACGCGGTGCTCGCCCGCACGACCGCCGGCGGCGTCACCGTGAACGACACCATCCTGCACATCGCCAACGAGGAGCTGCCCTTTGGCGGCGTCGGCCCCTCGGGCATCGGCGCCTACCACGGCGAGGCCGGATTCCGGACGTTCTCCCACGAGAAGTCGGTGTTCCGCCAGGCGCGGCTGAACGGCGGTTTCCTCATCCAGCCGCCCTACGGCAAGGCGGTCGAGACCCTGCTGAAGTTCGTGGTGCGCTAGCAGATCGTCGGGCTCAGTGCCCCTCGGGCATGCCCAGCATGGCGCCCCCGGGCGCGGCCACCTCCGCGACGGCCGGCTCGAAGCCCATCAGCTTGACCAGCTCCTCCCAGGCCTTCTTGCGGTTCTCCCGGAAGGCCGCCGCCTGGGCCTTGTCCCGGCTGCTGGCGTAGGCGACCAGCGCGTCGGCCTCGGCCTTGAGGGTGACGAACAGGTCGCGGAGCCGCTGCAGCACCGTCACGTCGGCTGGGTTGAGCGTGCCCGAGCCGAGGAGGGCGTCCAGCTGCTGAAGCTGGGCGGAGATGGCACCGGACTGACCGGCGGCCTGGGCCCGCACGCGGATCGCCGGCAGGTTGCCGTGGTTGAACTCGTCGGCCAGCGCGCCCAGGAAGCCGGAGGTGGCGTAGGCACCCAGCACCAGCGAGCCGCCGATGGTGGCGTCGCGGACCTCGATCGCCTGGGGGCTGCAGGCCGGGTCCTGGGCCTGGGCGGGTGAGGTCTGGGATAGGGTGGTGAGGGCGAGGACGAGGACGAGGACGAACGAGCGCAAGGGGCCTCCGGCTTGAGTCGCGGTGCACCATAGCCGCGTCGGGAATGATCCCGGCGGTTAGGGAGTCCACCCCCCCTGGAGGCGCGCGTGAATCTCCGTTCCCTGATCCTGGCCTTGCTGCTCGCCGGACCCGTCGCACACGCTGCCGACGGCTCGGGCGAGGCGCGTCAGCTCACCGAGCAGCTGGTGGCATACGTGGAGAAGGGCGCCTGGGCGGCCGCCGACCGCACCTACCGCAAGCTCGAGGTGCTCAACGGGATCACCCTGACCTCGGACGACTACTTCATGGGAGCGGAGTCGGCGCGGTCCCTGGGGGACATGCTCGCCTGCCGGGAGCGGCTGCTGGTCGTCTTCCGGCGCGCGCTGGAGGAGCAGGTGACCGTGGACGAGCGCGCCCGTGCCTGGCTCGCAGAGCTGCAGACCGAGTACGGCCACGTCGCCGTGCAGTCCAAGGGCATCGGCACCCTCGAGGCCGTGGAGCAGCCCTTCCAGCCCGACCGCCGCGCCGCCATCGCCTTCGCCCAGAAGCAGCTCGCCGAGACCGGCCGCTTCGACGGGCTGCTGCCGGCGGGGAGCTACACCTGGGGCAAGTCGGACTTCACCGTGGTGGCGGGCACGGACCCGGTGAAGGTGAAGCTGAAGGGGCCGAAGAAGTAGGAGTGAGGCGGGCTCTGGGTTTTCGGGGCACTTGGGCCGTCCGTGCCGCTCCCGGGAGTCGCGTCGCTTCGAGCAGGTCGTCGGCGGCTCGGTCTCCAGTCTCCAGTCTCCAGTCTCCAGTCCTACGGCGGCGCCGAGGACGCGGGCGGATTGGTGCAGGTTCCACGTCGTCTCCGTGCGAGCGGACGAACGCCCGGAGTTGGGACGGATTCCAGTTGCGCCGCGAAGCGCGACCCCGAACGCGCGCGGCTCCGCTCCTCGGCCGGCCGAAGCTGGAGACTGGCGACTGGAGACCGAGCCGCCACTCCCCTGTCCGCACCAACGCGACGCCTCGGGGAGTCGCCCGCAGAAACGCGGATTTACGTCGACACCTCACCCCGCCGGTCGGTGGCGCGGGTCGAGGAGGTCGGCGAGGGTCTTGACCGGGTTGAACGTCTCGCGGGGCACGGCGATGAAGCGCGTCAGCCAGCCGCTCATCGAGCCGTTCCACAGGCCCGGGCGCTCCAGGCAGTGAGCCTGCACGCCGCCGTGGCGCTTGTGGGTGTGGATCCACCGGCGGTCGTCGACGTAGGCGAAGAGGTCGTGGTTGGCGCCGTCGGGATCGTCGAGCCAGCACACGATGTCGACCGGGTTGAAGTGGGTGCTGGACGCCCAGATGGCCTGCTGGGCGGCGTCGGCGGTGTTCACCTCGGCCCCCTCGACGATCTGGGCGGTGACCCGGCCATCGGCTCCGCGCACCCAGAAGGGGCCGCCGCCGGGCTGGCCGTCGTTGGGCACGACCGCGCAGATGCGCACCGGGCGGAAGAGGTCCGCGAGCACGGCGTCAGCGTCGTCGGGCCCGGTGTAGCCGAGCTGGGCGAGGAAGGCGCGGGCCTCGGCGACGCCCTGGCCCTGGCGCACCTGGCGGACGAGGGTGTCGCGCTGGTCGCGGAGATCGAGGCAGGCCTTCACCAGGGTGTGGCCCCAAGGGCGCAGCTGGGCGCGGTGGTCCTCGTGGGCGACGTTATCGACGTTGATGATGCGGATCAGCCCCCACAGGGCGTCCAGGTTGCGCAGCAGGGCCCCGTGGCCGCCGGGGCGCAGCCAGGGGGTGCCGTCCTGGTCGCGGATGAGCGCGCCGTCGGGGTCGATGGCGGGGGTGTCGGTGTCGGGGTGCTGGACCGACAGGCTGACGTCGAGCGCCACGCCGGTGTCGGCCTGCACCCGCTCGACCGCGGCCTGGACCTCGGCCTCGAAGGCGTCGAGGTGGTCGGTGGGAGCGGTGAGGTGCACGGCGGTGCTGCCGGTGGCGACGGCCTCGCGCAGGTGACCCTCGATGGCGCTGCGCCAGTCGGCACCGTGCACGTGGAAGGGCACCAGACCCTTGGGCCGCGATGACCAGCCTGACTCGCGGAGAGTCTTCAGGGAAGCAGGCAGATCGGCGGACGGGTCGACGTCGGGGAGCGCGCGGGACAGGGCGAGATCGGACCAGCCGGACAGGGCGCGCAGGGCGGGTCGCAGGGAGGGGGCCTCGGCGCTGATCCGCTCCAGCTCGGACAGGCTGGGCTGGGTCACCCGGTCGAGGGCCTGGAACATGCGGGTGGCGGCGCCGCTGGCAGGCACGACGCGCAGGGGGGAGACGCCCTGGGCCGGAGCGGGCTCGCCGTCGATGATGCCGTCGCCAACGGTACAGGCGCGGACGAGCTCCACCGGGGGCGGCGGGTTGCGCAGGCGGCGCAGGTGGGCGTCGAGGGTGGCGTCATCGAGCATGGGTCCTCGTCAGCTTCCGAGCGCGTTCAGGATGAGGGCGACCACCAGCAGCACGCCCATGGCGGCCATGAACACGATGCCCGCGATGTGGAACGCGGTGTAGCCCGCGCTGGGGCGGTGCTCGACCGGCACCTCGGCTCGGCGCAGGACCAGCAGGTTGAGCACGGCGAAGAGGGTGCCGGTGAGCCCGGTCAGGATGGTGGCGACGTCGACCAGCAGCTTGAGCTGGCTCTTGAACCCACCCAGGGTGACCGCGAAGATGATGCCCAGGGCGCCGGCGATGCAGACGGCGAGCAGGATCCAGTAGGTGGGCGTGCGGTCACCCGGACCCTGCTCTTCTCCCCGAAAGAGGCGGTCGATCGCCCCTTCCATGGCGCGGGGGAATCCGTCGGTCACCGACAGCGTGGTGGACAGCATCGTGGCGAACGCGGCGACGAGGATCACCGGGCGCGCCCACTCGCCGAGGCCCGCGACGTACATGTCGATGAGGGTCTTGGCGAAGCCCGCGGCCGAGTCCGGCAGCTCGGTGCCGGTGCCGTGCAGCACGAGGGCGCCCAGGAGCACGAACACGATGGCCAGGCCCATCGCGCCGCCGTAGCCGACGTTGAAGTCGAGGAACGCCTCTTTGGGGGACCAGGAGCGCCCCTCCGTGCGCGCCTTCTCGAGGCCCCACAGCGACTGCCAGACCGCGGTGTCGAGCGCTGACGGCATCCAGCCGGCCAGCGCGCAAAGGAAGATCAGCGTCGAGGGCTTCCAGTCGGGGACCGGCGGCCACATGGTGAGGCGCGACAGGTCCGCGGACGGCAGCAGCATGACCAGTGTCAACAGCGTTGACGCCGTCAGCAGCAGCATCATCACCTTCATCAGCCCGTCGAGCAGCTTGAAGCGGCCCACGGCGAGCAGGAGCGCGCACAGCCCGAGCAGGAGGATCGACCAGCCCCAGGCGGGGATGGCGCTGGTGACGAGGCTCGCCGCCATGCCTGCGGTCACGAGCGTCACGGCGGCGATGACCGTGAACATCGTCGACACGGTGAGGAGCAGGAAGAGCACGAGCGCCCAGCGGCCCATGCGCCGGTAGCCCTCGAGCAGGCTGCGTCCGGTGGCGGATGCGTAGCGGGGGCCCGCCTCGAAGCCCGGGTACTTGAAGGCGTTCGCCGCGATGACGAGCCAGAGCAGGGCGAGCCCGAAGCCAGCGCCCGCGCGGGTCGACTGCACCAGGTGCGACACCCCGATCGCCGTGCCAGCCCAGAGCAAGCCGGGCCCGAGTTGCTGGATGAGCGAGCGCCTCAAGGCACCTCCTGTGGCCCGCGAGTCTGCCACAGCGGGGGTCGACCGGCCCCGTGGAGCGGGCGAGCGTCCCCCCGCAGCACTCCGGGGCGTTCCATTGCACCGGCGATCAGCGGTATCCTCCGAGCGTGATCGAACCGAACGCCAGCACCCGAGCCTCGAACGACCGGTACGACCGGCCGGCGGCGCCGTCCCTGACGCGCTGGACGGTGGCGCGCACCCTCCGGCGAAAGGGAGCTTCGACGGGGCTTCATCCCCTGCTGGTCCGGGCGATCCTGGTCGATGCCCTGCTCGCGCCGGTGCACCGCGCCTTCGATGGATGCGCCGACGGAACGATCCGTCTCGGGGCCGAGCTGGGCTCCCGCCGCCTGCTCCG
The DNA here is from genome assembly GCA_937891875.1 of uncultured Pseudomonadota bacterium. Classification (GTDB taxonomy): domain Bacteria; phylum Myxococcota_A; class UBA796; order UBA796; genus REDI01. The sequence goes on from CALATR010000299.1 coordinate 5,419, forward strand.
CCTGGGCGGCCTGCGGGTCTACGTTCCCGACGAGGGCGCCCTCGTCGACCCCTCCATGGTCACCCTCGTGCATCGCGAGCCCCTGGGTGCCGTCCGCGTCCGTGCCGGCGTCTCCTTCGGCGAGCGCGCCGATCTGCACCGCGCCGCCCGCAAGCACGGCGTCTGCCCCGAGCTGGCGGTGGGTCTCGTAGGTGCCGTCGTCGCCTCGGTCGGCCTGCTGCAGGTCCCCGTCGGCGCCATGGTCCGCGCCCACCTCGACGGCCACTCCTGGGAGGCGATGCGCGTGGTCGAGGTCGTCGGCGGAGGCGGTCCGTCCGTGCGACACATCGGGCTCCCAGACGCGAGGCTGCTCGTCGGCGAGGTGTTCGTCGGAGAGCGCGTCGGCGTGGCACTGCCCCGGCAGGACTGGCTGACGCCGGTGCTGCGGTGGGCGGGGGAGCCTGGGTAGAGCTCGGGGCTGGGCGGGCCGGTGGCGTCTGCCTTGGACACCGCTCGGCACAGAGGCGCAGAGGCACAGAGAGGTGCGCAGAGGGCTTGTGGCGGGCCGGACGCCGGCTCTCCGAGCGGAGATCTGAATTTCGGAGGACGGTCCGTGGGACGGGAGGGGCGGGGTTGAGGGGCGTGGGGGAGGCACTCGTGGCGGGAGGCGTGGGTTGCGGA
>CALATR010000300.1 GCA_937891875.1 uncultured Pseudomonadota bacterium
ACGAGGCGACGGCCGGTGATCAGCGCGTCCTGGTACTGCCCGAGGCGCACCTGGTCGACGAGCCGGTCCCACAAGGTGGGGGTGATGTCGCGGATGACCCCGTCTTCATCGCTGACGCCGACCAGATCCTCGAACTGGCCCGCCCGCCCGGTGAGCAGGAAGCCGCAGTCCGCGGTGTGGTGGAACGCCAGCAGCTGCTCGCCAGCACCGGACGCGCGGTCCGCCTCCAGCGCCTTGAGGGTGGCGAAGAAGCGCTCCCTGGCGGCCTCGCGCTCCTCGACCTCGAAGCTGTGCACGTACAGCAGCATCCCGGAGTCGGACTGCGACGGCAGGACCAGCCAGGCGGAGACCCCGCCGCTGCCCTGCTCGATGGGCTCGAGCCGCACGTCAGGGCGGCCGTCGACCCGCATGACCCGCCGCACGAAGGCGGCCAGCTCACCGGCGAGGCCGCCGAACACGTCCTCGGGATGGGGCTGGTCGGCCGGGGTACCCCAGCCGTAGCGATAGAAGAAGCTGCGTCGAAGCTGATCGATCCGGTGCCGGCAGTGGTGCACCTCGGCGTCGATGAGCTCGCGATCCCGGTAGCGGATGGGCGCGAAGGTGATGCGCCGCTGGTACAGCCGGATGGCGTCCTCGAAGGTGTAGCGCCGGATCACGCCGTCGCGACCGACGATCTCGACCGGGAAGTCCACCAGCTCGCTGTAGTCCTTGTGGGAGTAGCGCTGGAGCTTGTGGTCCTTGTCCATAATCCCCTACCCGACTACAACGTGGAGGCCGCGCGGCGCCAATGGGGACACTGCGGGGGACACGCTGGAGGTGAGAGGGTGGCGAAGGTCGACACAGGCGTTCCGGGTGTGAGCGGAGAACGACGGTCTAACGATACCCTGCGACTGGTCTGGCGTCAGCGTCGGGAGTCAGAACACGGGCCCCCAGTCACGGCCAGGAAAGCCCCGAAGGGCTATTGGACGCTCCCGGATGGCACCAGCGATTCGGACGTTCGCGAGTCCGCCTTGAGGGTAAAGCGGGCGCTTGCGGAGCGCGGCTGGTTCGAGCCCCCAAAGACGGTGGCCGATGCCTATCGCCTGCATGGCACGTTCACCTTGGACGACGCCATCGAAGCCTACCTGGTTGTGCGGGGCGCGCGGCTGAGGGCGGAAGGCTCCCGCAAGCGGGTCGAGGAGGGCATGAGGAACTTCGCGAACACCGTGCGAATCGTGCTCGGCGTCTCGGCCGACCGGCCCGTCCTGGGTCCGGAGGCGTTCAACCCCCAGACGTTCGCCCGGGTCACGACGCACTGGAAGGAGGTCGGCGGCCCACGAGGCAGGCCGTACGCCGACAGCACGCTCGCCCGGCTGCAGCGCAACGTCCTGGCGTGCTGGGCCATGCTCCGCGACGACCCAGAACGCTGGCCGGGCGTGACCGGGGGGATCCTGACGGCCCAACAGAGCCAGCAGCGCGTGCACCACGAAGCGCTCGCAGCACCCACCCTCGACGAGATGCGCACCGTCGTACGGCTCGCGCTCGATAGCGACGGTCAGCGGCGTTCACTCGCTCTTCCTGAGGTTCTGCTCCTGTGCAGCGTGATCGGGTGCCGTCCCTCGCAGGCCTTGGAGTTGACGGTCGGTGCCGTGGACTGCGTGTCGGCGACGCTATGGGTCGATCGTGGGCACAAGCGCTCGACGAAGCGCTACCCGCGGCGCATTCCCATCCCTCGCTGGCTGGCTGACGCAATGGCTTACCGCTTGCAGGGCCGCGACGATGGCGAGCGAGTGTTCGACGAGGTCAAGACGGTGAGCCGCAAAGCCCTGCAACGACTGCTCGCGCGCGCGCAGGTCCGGCCCGAGACCTGGAGAGGCGAGTTCGTGGGACGAGAAAACAACCGCGCGTTCACTTGGTTCAGGGCGGGTGTGCAAGCCCACCTGGGCACCGCCGGCGCAAGAGAGGCGGCCATCGACAAGATCGTCGGCCATGCGCCGGCGACCGTGCGCGAGCGGCACTACGCTCCCGCGACCGATGAGCAGACCCGTGCGGCCATCGAGCTCATCCCTCCGATGGACTGGGGTCCAGGGATCGCCACCGTGCAGTGGGGCTACGGTGTCCCCACGGTGGCCCCACGGAACAATGTCGTACGGCTACGCGGGGCCTGAGGCGCCGCCGAGGGGCCACCGAAGTCTCGTCCGACCTGCGACCCGCAGCGCGGGGCGGGGTCAGGCCGGTGCATCTACACGCCGGGTGGACGAAGCGGCGGCACCCGCTGACGCCGACGTACTCGGGGTTCCGGGCCCATGACTCTGCCCCACCACGCCCGCGCGTCGTTCGCCGTCGCGAACACGATGTGCACGCGGGTGCCCTTCCCCACAGATGGGGGCTTGAGCTTCGCGGGCAACGTCGCCACGCGACGCTGCAGCGTCCGTACCGGCACACCGAGGACCTCGGAGAGCGCCCTGTAGCCGCGCACCGGACCACCGACGTGCTGCTCTCGAAGCTGGGCGACCTCGGCGCGGAGCTCACGCAGCTCGTCGCGGATCGCGCACAGGGCGTCGTGCTCCGAAGTCAGCGGTTGGTCCGAAGCTGCCGGGTACGCCCTGGTCACAGCAACTCCAGGGCGTTGGGAAGAGTCTTGAATCGCTCGCGGACAAGGTGCTCCGCAAGCGTCCGCGCTTCCTCCGCTTCGAGCTCCTCACTGTCGAGGAGGGCATCGAACCGGCTCCAGAGCTGCTCGAGCCATCCATCCGGCCAGTCGTCAATGTCGTCCGGGAGCTCTTTGGTCATCCACATGCGGGTGCTGGCGATCTCGTCGTGTCGGTCCTCGAGGATGGCAAGCATGAGGCACACTCCTCCCGTCCTCGCCATCAGCGAGCGACGGGGTCATTTCTGGTTCAGGTCAGGCGGCGCACCGGGCCGCGAGCGATCAGGCGGCGCGCAGGGCCGCGGTCAGGCGCGTGGCAACGGCGGGCGAGTGGAGCTCGAAGGCGCGCACGTTGTCGAGCTCGATCCAGTCGTCGGGGTCAAGGGTCAGCCTTGGCGGCACGTGCACCAAGCGGGCGCGTCGGCGGATAGTCCAGAGCGTCGGTCCGCTACCCTGCTCCGCGAGCATCAGATCGGGGATGAGGACATCCAGGGACCGCGGGCGCCGCGTGCGGAAGTGTAGGCTCGGCTCGTGGCGGGCCCGGCCTCCGACCGCGTGCAAGCGGACGCGGAGACCGGACACGCTGCCGAGCTCCTCGACGCCATACGCATCCGACGCGAGCAGCGTCGCCCAGCGGCCGTGCGCGTCGCGCAGCTCGGTGAGGCCCCCGCGCTCGGTGTTCCGAGCGACGAGCCAGCGAAGGAACGTCGTGCGAGCGTCGGCTGCAGACATGGCGGGCTCAGGCCACGCAGGGCGCGGCGAGGTGAGCACGGATGGCGTCGACGGCGGACGGCCCGTAGGCCCAGCCGAGGACCCACTTGCTGTTGAGCTGCACGAGGATCCGCGTGGCGACACCGGGCCGGACCTGGCGAAGGCCGAGCGCGGTAATGGTCCGGCCCACCTTGTTCGCGGACACGCCGAGCTCCCGCCCGATGTCGGTCGGGGACTTGAATCCGTGCGCGGTCGGGCGGAGGGAGAGAAGCGAGACGCCGAGGGCCATCTCAAGAGCGACGACGCGGTGAGCGAGCTCGGAGGCCTCGTCGAGGACGCCGGCAGCGCGGAGGTCCATGGCCGTGGTGAGCAGGATCTCGGCGAGGGACAGCTTGTCGTCGCCCGAGGTCGGATCGGCCGAGCCCGTGGCGGGGGCGGTCAGCGTGGCGGTCGGGAGCGAGTGGACGGTCATG
>CALATR010000301.1 GCA_937891875.1 uncultured Pseudomonadota bacterium
CCCGTCAGCCGCGAGACCGAGTGCGCCTCCATGTACTCGGACATGTCGATCCGCACCATGGCGTTCTCATCGTCGAACAGGAACTCGGCGAGCGCCTTGGCGAGCTCGGTCTTGCCGACGCCGGTGGGGCCGAGGAACATGAACGAGCCGATGGGCCGGTTCGGGTCCTGCAGGCCGGCCCGCGAGCGACGGACCGCGTCACAGACCGCGACCACCGCGTCATCCTGGCCGACGACCCGCTGATGGAGGTTGTCCTCCATCTTCATGAGCTTGTCCTGCTCCGACTGGCGCAGCTTGCTGACCGGGATGCCGGTCCAGCGGGCGACGACCTTGGAGATGTCTTCCTCGCCGACCTCCTCGGAGAGGATGGCGCCGTCCTTCTGCAGCTCCGCAAGCCGGTTCTGCGCGGTCTGGAGCTCCTCCCGGAGCTGGGGCATCTCGCCGTAGATGATCTTGGACGCCGACTCGTAATCGCCGGTTCGCTGGGCCTTTTCGCCCTCGAAGGCGAGCTCGTCCAGCTTGGTCTTGATGTCGGCGATCTCCTCGATGGCATCACGCTCGGCGCGCCACTTGGCGGACACCTCGTTCAGGTCCTCCTGCAGATCGGCGATGGTCGCCTGGATCTGCTCGGCGGCGTCGCGGCTGGCCTTGTCCTGGCCGCGCCCGATGGAGTGCAGCTCCACCTGCAGGCCGGCGATCCGCCGCTCGAGACGATCGATGTCGGCGGGCTTGGACTCGATCTCCATCTTGATGCGGCTCGCAGCCTCGTCCATCAGGTCGATGGCCTTGTCCGGCAGGGAGCGGTCCGAGATGTAGCGATCCGAGAGCACGGCGGCGGCCACGACGGCCTCGTCGGTGATGCGGATCTCATGGTGGGTCTCGTACTTCTCCTTGATGCCGCGGAGGATGGCGATGGTGCCTTCCACGCTGGGCTCCTCGACCAGGACGGGCTGGAAGCGCCGCTCCAGCGCCTTGTCCTTCTCGAGGTGCTTGCGGTACTCGTCCAGCGTGGTGGCGCCGATGCAGCGCAGCAGGCCGCGCGCCAGGGCGGGCTTGAGCATGTTGCCCGCGTCCATCGAGCCCGAGGTCTGGCCCGCGCCGACGAGGGTGTGCAGCTCGTCGATGAAGAGGATGACCTGGCCGGCGCTGTTCTCGATCTCGGTCAGCAGCGACTTCAGGCGCTCCTCGAACTCGCCGCGGTACTTGGCGCCGGCGAGCAGGGCAGGCAGGTCCAGCGAGAGGACCTTCTTGCCCTTGAGGGACTCGGGCACGTCGTCGGTGGCGATGCGCTGGGCGATGCCCTCGACGATGGCGGTCTTGCCGACGCCGGGCTCGCCGATGAGGACCGGGTTGTTCTTGGTCCGGCGGGAGAGCACCTGCAGGGCGCGGCGGATCTCCTCGTCACGGCCGATGACCGGGTCGAGCTTTCCGTCCGACGCCTGGCGCGTCATGTCGACGGTGTACTTCTCGAGCGACTCGTAGGAGCCCTCGGCCTCCTCGCCGGTGACCTTGCGGCCGCCGCGGATGCTCTCGATCGCCGCGCGCAGGGTCTGGGGCGTGACGCCGTTGTCCCGCAGCATCTGCGCCGACTTGGAGCTGCCGTCGACCACGCCGAAGAGCAGCATCTCGGTCGCGACGTGGGAGTCGCCGACCCGCTTCGCCTCGCGCTCCGCCGCGTCGAGTGCGCCGTTGACCTCACGGGAGAGGCCGGCCTTCGCGCCGCCGTGCACCTTGGAGTAGGAGTCGACGATGGTGGCGGCCTGCTCGAGGATCAGGTCCGCCCGCGCGCCGGCGTGATCGAGCAGCGAGGGGGTGATGCCGCCGTCCTGGTCGAGCATGGCCAGCAGCAGGTGTCCACAGCGGATCTCGGGGTTTCCGAGCCGACCAGCCAGGCGCTGGGCCTCGGCCAGGATCTCGCGCGCCTTCGTGGTGAACTTCTCGTAGGAGGCCATCGGGTCCTCGAAGCGAAGGGGTGACCGCGAACATCATGGCGCGACAAGAATGCCGCACCCCGTCGCGGAGGGGTTCTGGGGGGAGTATGGGCGCGGCCACCGGGAGGGGCAAGGGGTCGTGAGGCGCTCCCGGCGGCAAGGTGCTCGGTACGCCTCACCTGACCCGCGTACCTGGCCGATCTGCAGCCAAGGAGGACAGATGCGCCACCTCACCACGCTGCTCGCGTGGGTTGCGCCAGACGAGCTCTTTCCGCCGGATCCGGAGGTCCGGCTCCGCGCCCGCTCGGTCGTCGTGGCCTTGCTGGCGCTGATTGTCGTGTGCTTCGTGGACACGGTCGTGCAGATCGCGCTTGGCAACGTCCTGTTCATCAGCCTGAACGCTGGGGGGGTGGTCGCGGCGCTCCTCACCCTCGGGGCGCTGCGGATCACCCGCAGCCCGGGACTCGCGGCGTCCCTCATCGGGATGATGGCAACGGTCCTGCTGGGTGTGGCGATCCTCTCGGATGGAGGCATCTTCTCGCCGGGGATCATCTACCTGCTCGTGATCCCGCCCTTGATGTATGCGCTGGGCGGTCCGACCCACGCATGGCTGGCCGTGCTCGGTCTGCTCGGAGGGCTCGCGACGCTGTTCTGGGGCGCGGACGCGCTGGACCCCTACATCGGCGAGGCGGATCCCGCCGCCAACGGCCCGATGGTCGTGCTCAACTTCGTCACCACGTCCGCCGTGATCCTCGCGCTCCTGTGGCTGAGGGAGCGTGCGTGGCGCTCGGCGCTGGCGTCGGCCGGTGAGCACGAGCGCGCGCGGATCGCCGCCCAGGCCGAGAGCCGCTCCAAGTCGATGGTGCTCGCGTCGATGAGCCACGAGATCCGGACCCCGCTCAACGGCGTGCTCGGCACCGCCGAGATCCTCCGTGGCAGCGACCTGTCCGCCGAGGACCGCCACCACGTCAGGGTCATCGCCGAGTCCGGCCGGGTGCTGCTGTCGATCCTGAACGACATCCTGGACAGCGCCAAGGCAGACGCCGGCCAGCTCACCATCCAAGAAGAGCCGGTCGATCCTCACTATCTCGCGGACGCGGTGATCCGTCTGTACCGCGGCAGGGCGATGACCCGGGGCATCGAGCTCCACGCCACCACCGGCGAGCTGCCCGAAGCCCTGCTCGCCGACGGGCAGCGCCTGCAGCAGGTCCTGCTCAACCTGGTCGGCAACGCGGTCAAGTTCACCGAGCGTGGCGAGGTGGTGCTGCACCAGGAGGTCCGCGGCGAGGACTGGGTGCTCGAGGTCCGCGACACCGGCATTGGCATCGCCGAGGACC
>CALATR010000302.1 GCA_937891875.1 uncultured Pseudomonadota bacterium
ATGCCCCCGCTCGCAGCGGGGCCCCAGAGACCAGGGACCAGAGACCGCCCCGCCACTCCCTCGCTCGTAGCTACGCGACTTCCCGCGAGTGGATCCGCACCCGCCACGGCCCCGCCCGAACGACCTCGACTCCCCGTGAGCGGATCCTGACCCGCCACGGATCTGCCCGGCACACCCCGACTCCCCGCCAGCGCATCGCCATCCGCCACGTTCGCGCCGCTGCAAAGCGAGAGAGCCCGGAGACGGTCAGCCGGCACATGGCCGCTGCGGATCCGCCACTCACCTGCCCCGTACCGCTCGCTATGGAGTTCTGCGACAATGGGCTCGGGAGGGTGAATGAGTGTCGTCGTCATGATCCTGGCTGGTGGCAAGGGCTCGCGCCTGGGGCCCCTCACCTGCCACCGGGCCAAGCCCGCGGTGCCCTTCGGCGGGCGCTACCGCATCGTCGACTTCGTGCTGTCGAACTTCGTGAACAGCGGATATCGCCGGATCTACGTCCTCACTCAGTACATGGCTTCCAGCCTCATCAAGCACCTCAACCGCAACTGGCACCTGTCCGGGATCGGCGAGTTCATCGAGGAGGTGCCCGCGCAGATGCGTACTGGGGGGCACTGGTACCTGGGCACCGCCGACGCCGTGTTCCAGAACCTCAACCTGGTGCGCGACGCTCGCCCCGAGCACGTCGCCGTCTTCGGCGGTGACCACATCTACAAGTTCGACGTGTCGCAGATGGAGGCACACCACCGCGCCCGCAACGCCGACCTCACCATCGCCGCCTTCCCGGTGCCGGTGGAGGAGGCGAGCGCCTTCGGCGTCATCCAGGTCGACGAGGACGGGCGCATCACGGGCTTTCAGGAGAAGCCAGCCCAGCCTGCCGAGATCCCCGGTCGCCCCGGCTGGGCCCTGGTGTCGATGGGCAACTACATCTTCCGCGCCCGCCCGCTGGTGGAGGCCCTGGTCGACGACGCCGCGGACCCCGACTCGTCCCACGACTTCGGCAAGAACATCATCCCGGGCATGCTGGCCCAGGGAAAGCGGCTCTACATCTACGACTTCACCGACAACGCCATCCTCGGCGAGCCCGGCGAGGCCCGCCCGTACTGGAGGGACGTCGGTACGATCGACTCCTACTTCCGCGCGAACATGGAGCTTAGAAGCCCACTACCGACGGTGAACCTCTACAACCGCCAGTGGCGCATCCGCACCGCCCAGCGCGACTACCCGCCCGCCCGCTTCGTCACCCACCAGGGTGGCAGCCAGGTCTACGTGCACGACTCCCTCGTCTGCGAGGGTGCCATCGTGCAGTCCGCCACCACCCACGAGGTGGTGCTCGGCTACGACTGCTTCGTGCACGCTGGCGCCGAGGTGCGCAATGCCATCCTGATGGCCGGCTGCGACGTGGGCGAGGACGCGATCGTGCACAACGTGCTGGCCGACAAGAACTGCCGCATCGGCCCCGGCGCCCGCATCGGTCTGGACCCCGAGGCGGACCGCGAGCGCTTCCCCTTCGTGACCGAGAGCGGCATCATCGTGCTGCCCAAGGGCACCTCGGTCCCCGCGTCGGGCCCCATCGAGCTGGCCTACGACATGGCCGCCCTGCTCGAGACCGACCCCGCCACCCGCGACCAGATGGCGGCGATCCAGGGCAAGTACACGGTGAGCAACCTGGACCGGCACAGCTACCGCTCGATGGGCCCCCGCTACCGGGACGCGGCGGTGAGCCTGGCGAGGAGCTGGCAGGAAGGGCAGCAGGTGCCCTGGGACGAGGACTGAGAGACGGCGGGGAGCCTCCGAGCTGCTCGCGAGTCAGCCGTCCGCTGGCGGGACGTCGCGTTGTTGCGCGTGAGAGAGCGGCGAGGCGGCGATCGACTGACGGGAAGTCGCGTTGCTGCGGGCGGGGGAGTGGCGAGGCGGCGATCGACTGGCGGGAAGTCGCGTTGCTGCGGGCGAGGGAGTGGCGGGTCGGCGATCGTCTGGCGGGAAGTCGCGTGGCTTCGAGTGAGGGAGTGGAGGGGCGGTCTCTGGTCGCTGGTCGCTGGGGCCCACTGCGACCGGGGGCTTCGGGCACACACCGCGTGGCTTCGGTGCGCCGCGACCCCGACAAGAGCGCGCCAGCGAAGTTCAGCTTGTCCCTGCCATCACACGGATGACGCCGCGGGCGCATCGCGGTGTTTGGGCGACCGCCTCTGTTCTGGGCCCA
>CALATR010000303.1 GCA_937891875.1 uncultured Pseudomonadota bacterium
CCGCCTCGCCAAGCACCTCCGCTTCGCCGAGCGTCGCAGCCGCAAGCTCGCGCGCAACGTCTTCCACGGCATGGTCCGCTACCAGGCCGGCCTGGAGAAGAAGCAGGCCTTCCTGTTCCGCGCGGTCGACATCGCGATGGAGCTGCTGGTCATGACCGCCGTCGTCGTCCGCACCCACCGCCTCGTCAAGGCCGGCGCTCCCGAGGCCACCCAGGCCCTCGCGCTCGCCGACCTGCACTGCCACAACGCCCGCCGCATCGTCGCCGACCGGTTCAAGGGCCTGTGGGACAACGAGGACGTCGCCAAGTACAAGCTCGGCGTCGACGTCCTCGACGGCACCCACCAGTGGCTCGAGGCCGACGCACCGATCACGGCCTACTGGCCGGAGAAGGACGAGAAGAAGGACGTGGCGGCGGCGAAGTAGGCTGGAGTAGCTGAGAGTGGCGGAGGGTCGGCGGGAGCGAAGGGTCGCATGGCGACGTTTCACCCCCACCACGGAGACACGAAGGCGCGGAGGGCCACGGAGAGATCGGCGTAAGGCCGGATCATCTGCGGGCTTGCAGGTCTGCTCCGGTTGACCGGCTGGACCGCGGCAGGACCGCCACCGAACCTCTCCGCGGGGACATCATCCTCGGCTTCGCGGCCGAGAGGACGACAGCCTCGACCCCACCCGGATTCACCAGTCACCTCGGACAAGCTGGCCAGCAAGGCTCGGCCACGTCCCGCCACTCCGCTCTCCGTGGCCCTCAGCGCCTCCGTGCCTTCGTGGTGGGGGTGAGTCTCTCCCCCACGCCCCTCCGATCCCGACCCCTTCGGGCGCCCCTCACACCGACCGCACCAGCCTGAACCCGAACGGGTGCCGGAAGTCGGGCATCGCGGCCCACCTCGTCGCCAGCCGATCCAGCGGCAGCGGGGTGTTGATGTTGCCGCCGCGCACGACGACGTAGCCGGTGTGCTTGTGGTCCTGGTCGGCGTCCTTGCCGACCAGCACGGCGCCGCCTTCGGCCGGGCGGCCCTTCGTGTAGGGGCTGTTCGTGTACTCGTGCACGTGGCCGACCATGCTGCGCACCCCGTAGACGCTGACGTCGTGGGGGAAGCGCTCCGGGGGGGTGCGGTAGTCGGCGCCCGAGCCCAGGACCGCGGCGAGCACGGGATCTCCGCGATGGCCCCACGGGTAGGGACGACCGTCGGCGCCGCGGCCGGCCTTCTCCCACTCGTACTCGTGGGGCAGGCGCCAGGGCTGGCCCTCGACCAGGGCGCGCCAGGCGGCGTAGGCCCGGGCGCCGCGCCAGCTGATGTTGCGCACCGGGAGCTCCGGGTCGCCGAGGATCCGCAGGGTCGCTCCGTCGAGCTGGAGCTGGCCCTCGGGCACGAGCCCCTCCGCCGCCACGTCCTCGCCCATGCGCAGACGATCGTCGACGAAGCTCGCGAACTGGCTGACCGACACCGGGTCGCGCATGATGACGAAGCCGTCGACCCACAGCCGGGTGGTGGGGTGGGCGTCGAGGCCGTCGCCGCCAAAGAGGGCCCAGCTGCCGGGCACGTAGCACTCGTGCTCGGCGAGGGTACCCTCGCTGGGGAGCACGACCGGGGTCAGGGCATCGTCGCCCGGCCGGCGCAGGCGCTGGTGCTCGAGGCGGTTGAGGAAGACGGGCACGGTGACCGCCTCACGCCCGGGGTAGCGGATGGACAGCAGCCAGGAGCCGTGGCCCAGCTCCACCCGGTGCAGGGGGGTCTCGCCCAGGAGCGCCTGGCCGGCGGCGGAGAAGCTCATGTCCCAGGTCCCGCGCACCTGCTGGCGCGCCTCGACGACGGCCCCCGGCGGATCCGTGGTCAGGCTGATCCACGCCCGCCCGGCGAGCCAGTCGGCGTGGGTGCCGTCGTCGACCGAGCCCAGCTGGGCGGCAGCGGTCGCGAAAGAAACAGGATCTCCCTCGGCTTCTGCCTCCGCCGCCCGCTCGCGGTAGACCTGGGCCAGGGCGGATCGCGCCTCGGGCAGCGCCGCACCTCCGGCTAGGGCCCCGCGCAGGCGCTGCACGTAGGAGACCTGCAGCCGCCGCCGCTCCAGGGTGATCTCCTCCAGGCGATCCCGCAGCTCCCACAAGGGTCGCCGCAGGGCGATGGGCTCCCAGCTCTGGGTGCCCGACTCGACCTTGTCCAGGCGCTTGCGGGTGACGGCCTGCTCGTGCTCCAGGGACAGGATGCGCTCGTGGATGCGCCGTGCGCCGGCCAGCACCTCCTCCGCCCGCGACCGGCGCTGCTCGTGGTCCAGCCACGCCCGCAGCGCCTGGGCGAACTGCCGACCGCTCTGGGGCCGCCGCTCGGGCCGCCGGCTCATCGCCCACTCGCACAGCTCGATGAGGTCGGGGTCGACCAGGCGCCAGGACACGTCGGACAGCGGCATCGGCGGACCGCGGCGCACCTTCATGACGATGTCCCGCGGCGAGCCCCGGTACGGCGATCGCGACGACAGCAGCTTGTACATGCACGCACCCAGGGCGTACACGTCGCTCCACGCCCCGATGGACGCCCGATCGCCGCGGGCCTGCTCGGGCGGCATGTACGACGGGGTGCCGATCGCCTTGCCGATCATGGTGCGGTGGCGGCTGGGGGCTGCGGCAAAGGCCTCGCCGGTGAGCTCGTCGTCGACGCCCTCGGTCCGCGCGATCCCCCAGTCCATGACCCGGACCTCGGAGAACGCGCCGAGCATGACGTTGCTCGGCTTGAGGTCCCGGTGCACGACCCCCTCGGTGTGTGCGTACCCGACGGCCTCGGCGACCGCGTGGAGCATCTCCAGCAGGTCGCGCAGGCTGTGCCGGGGCACGTCGCCCTCCTGGCAGGCCGCGTGGTGCAGGCCGATGCACTGGCGCAGGGTGTCGCCCTCGACGAGCGCCATCGTGAACCACAGGCGGCCATCCGCCAGGGTGCCGAGATCGTGGACCGGCGGGATGCCGGGGTAACGCAGGCGCGCGGTCAGCCGAGCCTCGCCGTGGAACTTGCGCGCCACCGCCTGCCGGCCGACAAGTCCGCTTCGAAGCACCTTCATCGCCAGCTCGCACCCTAGGCGGCGGTCCTCCACGCGCAGGACGTGGCAGGTGGCTCCCTCGCCGATGACGCCGAGGTCGACGTAGCGATCGGGCAGGTCGAACCGCGGGCTCACCAGCGCCCTCCGCGTCCGCCGCCGGCAACGCCCTCGGGCCAGGTGCGGCACAGCCGGAGCCCCACGAACATCGTCCGCGAGCGGGGCGGCAGCGGATGGCGCGCCTCGGGCAGCACCCACGCGCCGCGCAGGGTCGCCCGGCCTCCCTTCACCGCCAGCGCCACCTGGGAGTCGACGTGACCGGCCGGGCTCGCATCCAGCGCGGC
>CALATR010000304.1 GCA_937891875.1 uncultured Pseudomonadota bacterium
CTGGAGACCGAGCCGACCGCTCCCCTGCCCGCAGCGACGCGACTCCCCGCGAGACTGGAGACCGCCCCTCCGCTCCCCTGCCCACAGCGACGCGACGTCACGCGAGCCTGGAGACCAGGCCGACCTCCGCTACTCCTTCTTCTTCTTCTTCTTGCGCTCCGACTTGCGCACACCGCCGTCGTTGCGGAGGTCGACCTTGCGCATGGACGAGCCCACGTCGATCTCCATCGACTGGCCCTTCCCGTCGGAGTCGCCGAACGTGTAGTCGCCCTTGGGGAGCAGGCCCTCGAAGGTGCCGGTCTCGGCGACCTGGGCCACCGCGAACTGCACCGCACGGGCCTGCACCGGATCGAAGGGCATCACCTTGGGGGCGAGCGCGACCTCACCGGGATTGCCGGCGAGCAGGACCGGCCCGTAGTTGCTGTCGATCGCCCACAGCCAGTCCAGGACCTCCTTCTCCTCGCGGATGGTGGAGGCGCGGGCGAGGCGGGTGCGGGCCTCGCCGATGTCACCGCGGGCCTGGGCAGCGTGGGCGGCGGTCTTGAGGTCGTCGAAGTCGGGGGTGACGCCGGTCTCGAGCATCTTCTGGTAGGTGCGCTCCACTCCAGCCCAGGCGTTGCGCTTGGCCAGGCGATCCATCTCCTCCGCGAGCCGACGGTACTCGGACGACGCGATCTCGTCCGCCGAGGCGTCCACCTGGGCGAACTCGGGCTCCGCGGAGTTCGCGGGCAGGATCGGGACAAGCAGGAGGGCGAGGAACAAGATCATGGACACACCGGCGTGCAGGAGACACGCGCCACAGAGGCGACGACTGGGGAACCCGGGAGACGGAGCACGGCTTCCCGAAGATCAGAAGCTTGGGGGACTAACCGCCCGGAGTCCAGCGCGCAGCGGGCGTCACTCCGATGATGGGCCTTCCTCGCCGCTGACGAAGGACCAGCGCAGCTCGCGGGCAGCACGCAGGGCGGCCTGTCGGTAGAGCAGGACCAACGCCGCCATCAAGACGAGTCCGACCGGCAGGGTGACGTGGATCATGCCCTGGAACCCGCCGAGCACGATGAACCAGCCGAGCGCTGCGAACGGGGTGAGCGGCGGGGACCAGCGCACGGGCAGGTGGACGCCGCGGGGGCCGCGCACGAGGCCGATGACGCCGTGCAGGCCCATGGGTGCGGAGCGATCGCCGGGCTGGGACCAGAACCGCACCCAGGACGCGTCGGGGTCGACCTTCCAGCGCACGGACGCGGTCCGACCCTGGCCCTGGGGCTCGAACGGGATGGGCACGAGCTCTTCGCCGAGCGGCAGGCCGAGGCGGAAGTAGGCCCGCAGCCCCGAGGCGAGCAGCGCGCGCTCGACCAGGAGGCCCCCGATGGCGAGGATGGCCACGATGATGACCATGGTGAGGTCACCGCCGGCCAGGATGTCCTGCAGCAGGGTCGACATGCTCTCGCGGGGCTGGGCGCACACCGTTACCGTGCCGGCCGCGGAGGAGCCATGCCGGAGCTGCTGCACGACCTCGACGCGCTGCGGGACATCGCCCGGAGCGCCCCCGGCCCCGCCCGCTCGTGGGCCGCGGGCCTGCTGCACGTGTGGGCGCCCGGCGGCGACACCCCCTGGCCCGACGCGGGCGGCCTCGCCGATCCGACCCCGGTCGCCCTGCGCGACTGGAGGCTGCCCGGCCTGTCCATCGACGGCCCCATCGGGGTAGAACTCGCCTCGATCCTTCGCTCTGGACTGCGCTATGGCTCGGACGTCGCCCCGCTCCTCGACGACGTGGAGGCGCACTTCGCCGCGTCGCCTCCCGCCGCCCGGGTCGACCTCGCCGTCCTGCTCGCCCTCTCCGGCCGCAGCAGCGCCGAGCGCCTGAGCGCGGTCGCCCCCCACACCCCGCGGGCGGACCTCGCCCTGCTCGCCCTGGCCCACACCTGGGCGACCGGTGGCGATCTCGCCGTCGCCGAGCAGGTCCTGGGCCCCCTCGAGCTCAACGAGCGCTCCGCGGTGCTCTCCTGGATCGGCCTGCCGCGCTTCCTGGAGCTCCGCCAGCCCCTCGAGCTCGCCGCCATCGACGGGGCCTTGCGCGCCGGGGGCACCGAGCCGAGCCCACCCCGCCGACCGGGGGCCAAGCGGCACCGGGTGCGGGCCTGGGTCGACCAGCTGCTCGACGGCCACGACAGCCTGCTGGCCTTCGCCATACGGGGCGCCGCCCGGGTCGACAACCCCGGCAACCTGGGCACCATCCTGGTGGGCTCCGCCGCCTGGCTCGCTGCGTTCCAGCCCAGCGATGATCCCGTCGAGGACGTGCTCGCCCGCAACGCCGCGTGCCGGCCGGAGATCCTGCGGGCCGCTCGCTCTGCCGAGCCGCTCGCCGCGGAGGACGTCGAGGCTGCACTCTCCGGACACGACGCCGACTGCCTGCTCCTGCTGCTCGATGATCCGCCGCGAGCCACCCTGAAGAGCATGGTCGAGCGGGGCCGCGCCCTCGCCTCGGGCGCCTTCGTGCCCGCCGATCCCGACAGCCTGCCGGACCTGGTCCTCGACCCCGACACCCGCAGCACCGCCCTGCGCGCCGCCGCCTGGTGCCCGACCCTGCCGGTGCTCGAGACCCTGCTGAAGCTGTCCGTGCCCCACCGCGCCGACGACCGCGAGGCCCTGTGCATCGCGCTGATCCGCATGGGCGACTCCGTGGCCGCGCGCCACGCCGAGGCCGTGCTGGCGACCGACGACCGCATCGATCCGGCGCCCTTCCGCGCCCTGTCCGCGGCGCTCGGCACCTGACCACTCGCGTCTGGTTCCGTCACAGGGCGTCACAGTGCGGACGCGAAGCCGCGCTCGAGACATCTCATGGGTGGATGATGGCACGGCGCGGAGCCGCCGGGTTGCTCCCCCCGGGGCCTGTCCCGCACCATGCGGGTTAGGACCACGGACCTCCCCTCTCGATCCGCTGCGGCTCCCGCCCTGCCACCTTCCGGAGACTTCATGCTCGGCGTCTTGCTCGTCCTCCCCGCCCTGGCTGGAGGGCACTACGACCCGGTCGAGGTCGCCCGTCAGTCCGAGGCCTACGCTCGCGCCGCCGACGCCGCAGGTGCGGCGTTCAAGGAGCGTTCTTCCCAGGTGGAGGTCGTCGCCGCCGGGCTCGTCGCATACGAAGAGGCGCTCGACCTGCTGGGCAGCCGCGCCCCCGCCGACCAGCGCGATCGCCAGGCGGCCCTGGAGAAGGCGTTCTTCCGCGAGAAGGCCGTGCTGGAGGCGTTCGCCGGCACGATGATGGACGACTTCGACACCGAGTTCAGCAACGCGGTCACCCGGGCCACTCCCGACGGTGCGGTCGCGTGTCAGACGATGATCCCGACGGGCAAGGCCCTGCCGGGCATGCCCGCGCCGATGAAGAAGAACCCCGACTGCGAGGGCGAGGACCACTCCTCGGCGATCGCGGCGAAGATCGACGCCGATCCGACGCTCACGAAGGCGATCGACGAGATCCTCGCCATCGAGTGGCCCGCGATCACCCTGCCCACCGAGCCCCAGGCCCCGGTCGGCCCCGCCGAGCGCTGGCTCGCGGTGCAGCCCTTCTTCCGCAAGGTCGCAGGCTCCGCGCTCAAGCGCATCGATCAGGCCGACGACGACGCCCGCCTGCCGATCTACGCCGCCCTCGAGGACGACCCGAGCCTGGAAGCCCAGCGCGCCCTGGTCGATGACGCCAAGGCGATCGACCGCAAGACGGCGGAGGCCCGGGCCGGCGTGGCCGAACCCGTGCTGACTGCGATCGACGGCTGGAACGCGAAGAAGGCCAAGAAGGACCTGGACGTGGGCCTGTGCGCAAACCCGATCCCGTTTGGCGGCTGTACCGGCAAGGACGCCACCAGCGAGATCGGCGCCATGCTTCGCGAGGACAAGAAGGTCGCGCGCACCCTGCCGTGAGCGCGTCCGCCCGAGGGCACTCGGCGCTGTGGCGGTGGTGGCTGCTCACCCGCCCCGCCGGCCTGTGGCTGCCCCCCCTGCTCCCCCTGCTCGGCTATGGCTGGGCCCACTGGGATCGGGCGTTGCTCGCCTATCATCCAGAGGCCCTCCTCCCGGTGCTCCTCGCGTGGGTCGCCCTGCAGGCAGGCACCCTGTGGCTCAACGCAGCCCGGGATCGGGACCAGGGGGAGGTGCTGCTCGGGCAGGCGGTGACGGTTCCCCCAGGGACGTCGCTGCTTGGCTACGCGGGACTCGCCGTCGCCGTACTGCTGGCCGTCATCGCCGGGGTGGTGCCCGGCCTGTGTGCGCTCGGCGCCGCGGCGCTCGCCGTGCTCTACAGCCACCCGGCGACCGCGTGGAAGGGCCACCCGGTGCTGGGACCCGCGGTGAACCTCGTCGGCTACGGCATCCTCTCCCCGGTCGCCGGCTACGCGGTCGTGGGCGCACCACCCACGTGGCGCTCGCTCGCCACCCTGGCGATCCTCGCGGTCGCCGTGCTGGGCTGGACGTTCATCAGCCAGGCCTTCCAGCAGGACGAGGATCGCAGCCGGGGAGACCGCACCCTGGTCGCGACCCACGGCCCCCGCATCGCGCTGACCGCCGGGCGGATCTGCCTGGGAACCGCCGCGGCGATCCTCTCGATCCTGGTGCTCGCAGGCTGGTATCCGGCCGAGGTCGCCCTCGCGCTGGTGGGGGCGTTGCTGACCGATCGCGCGCTGCGCCGCTGGGCCCGGGAGCTCACCGGTGGGGAGCGCCGCGCCCGACGGGTGCTGGTCCTGGGGGTGCTGACCCTCGCCCTCGCCGTGGGTGGCGCCCTCATCGACTACGGGATCGACAGCGCCACCGGCGGACCGGTGGCCGGCCTCGCCACCCGCGCGGGAATGCCCTCCGATCGCATCGCCAGACCCGCCGCAGAGCAGATCGTGCGCGACGTGCGCCATCGAGAACTCACGGGCGCGTCCTACCGTCCGAACTAGGGAGCCGGTACACTCGTTCGCGGAGGCACGATGCACGTCTGGTCCAGCTCGAAGGCAACACACTCCCTGGCCGCGGGGCTCGGGGAGGTCGCCGGCGACAGCGCCCAGGCGCAGGTGTGGCTCCTGGACGGGGACGTGGGCAGGGCACTGGAGATCGCGGCCGGCGCACGGCCCGAGCAGGTCGTGATCTACGTCGGGGCGCTCGACGACTGGAGCCGGCTGGGCAAGGACTTCGACGATGCCGTGCCCGCGAGCGTCAGCACCGAGGAGCTGGCTGCAAGGGTGCGGTCCAGGCAGCACGATCGCCAGACGGAGCCCCGCTCCCGCCTG
The DNA here is from genome assembly GCA_937891875.1 of uncultured Pseudomonadota bacterium. Taxonomy (GTDB): domain Bacteria; phylum Myxococcota_A; class UBA796; order UBA796; genus REDI01. Next base: position 5,262 of record CALATR010000304.1, read on the forward strand.
CTCCGAATGTTGGC
>CALATR010000305.1 GCA_937891875.1 uncultured Pseudomonadota bacterium
GGTCTCGATCTTCACGGGAATGCCGGCGGCCCGCAGGATCTCGTGCTTGGTGTAGCCATTCTTCGCCGAGGTCGCGTCGATGATGACCCGCACCTTCACCCCGCGGCGATGGGCAGCGATGAGGTCGGCGGCGACGCCCTTGTGGGTCAGGAAGAAGACCGCGATGTCGATCTGCTCGGTGGCGCCCTGGAGCAGGGGTCGCACCGCGCGCTCCATCGGCTCGTCCTGGGGCGAGAAGTAGACCTCGAGCGAGGTGTCTTCGTCGATGCGGGCGTGCTTCTTCTCGCCCGTCGAGCGCTTCTCGTTGTGGTAGCGCTCGCCGGTGAACATCTGCTCGAACTCCTCCGAGTACCAGCGGCCCACGTCGGGGTGATCGATGACGGTCACCAGGTTGGCGTTGTACCCGCCGGTCCCCGAGTCAGACAGGTTGGTCGAGCCCATCCAGACGACGCGCTTGTCGGCCACGATGAACTTGTTGTGCATGATGTCGCCCTGGAACTCCAGGGGCTCGCGGCTGGCGTGCACGGCGACGAGGCAGCTCTCGCCGAGGTCGAAGCCGAGGCACTGGGCCGGCCCCTCGAAGCCCGGCGGGCTGTCGCAGCGGGCGGTACGCGGGTCGTAGGGCTTGCGGGTGGCGGCGGTGCGCTTGTCGGTCTGGTAGTCGTCCTTCGCCATCGCGCCGAGGAAGGTCTCGAGCTCCGGCGTGGTGGTGTAGTAGTTGTTGTTCTCGATGTCCTTGTCCACGACGAGGCGCACGACGACCCCGCGCTCCTTGGCGCGCTCGATCGCCTTCTGGAGCACGGTCTGGTTGCGCAGGCCGTAGATGGCGATGTCGAGCGTCTCCTTGGCCCCGTCGATGACCTTCAGCGCGGCCTTGCAGTGCTCGGTGACGCAGTGGTCCTTCAGCACCGGGGAGGGCTGGTTGATGATCAGCTCGGCCGAGCTGGCCTGGGCGGGCAGTGCGGCGAGCGAGAGGCCGGCGAGGAGGAGAGCGAGGCGCATGCGGGCTCCGAGGGGAGGGGAGAGCGACCCGCGAGCGGCGGACCGTCTTCCGGGCAGAGAGCCTAGTACACGTCTGCGTCGATCTCCGGTCGGCCCGGAGGCAGCCTCGCGCGTTAGCCGCCGGCCATGACCCACGACCCCGCTGATCTCGCGCCCCGCCTGCTCGACTGGTACGACGCCCACCGGCGCACCATGCCCTGGCGCGAGGAGCCGACGCCCTACCACGTGCTGCTGTCGGAGCTCATGCTCCAGCAGACCCGCGTGGACACCGTCATCCCGTACTTCGAGCGCTTCGTCGCCCGCTGGCCCACCCTGCAGGACTTTGCCGCCGCAGACGAGGACGAGGTGATGAGCATGTGGGCCGGCCTCGGCTACTACCGCCGGGCCCGCAACTTGCTGAAGGCGGCGCGGGAAGCGGTCGCGCGCGGCGGCCTGACCGGCGATCCCGCGTCCCTGCGCGAGCTGCCCGGCATCGGCGCCTACACCGCAGGCGCCATCGCCTCGATCGCGTTCGGCACCCAGACCCCCGTCGTCGACGGCAACGTCGAGCGCGTGCTCTCCCGCCTTCACCGCGACGGGAGCGACCCGACCACCACCAAGGGCAAGCGTCGCTTCTGGGAGCTCGCCGAGCCGCTGGTGCCCGCCGACCGCCCCGGGGACTTCAACCAGGCGCTGATGGAGCTGGGGGCGACCGTGTGCTCGCCGCGCACCCCCGACTGCGCCGCCTGCCCGTGGTCCCACGACTGCGAGGCCCACGCCGCCGGGGTCGCGCTCGAGTTTCCGAAGAAGAAGCCCAAGAAGAAGCCGGTCCCCGTCCGGGGTGTGGCCGGGATCCTGGCGTTCGACGGGGGGATCCTGCTGGCCAAGCGCCCGGCGGGAGTGCTGCTGGGCGGGCTGTGGGATCCGCCGTCCGCCGAGGTCGACGCCGAGTCGGACCTGGAGGGCGCCCTGGTCACCGCCTTCCGGGAGCGCCTGTCCCTGGACGTGGTGGTCGAGCGCCGCCTGGGCGACGTGAAGCACGTCTTCACCCACCGCCGGCTGACCCGCACCGTCTTCCGGGTCGGCCTGGTCGGCGTCGGCGAGCCCCAGGCGCTCCAGGGCTACGACGAGGTCCGCGTGCACCGTCCCGGTGACGGGCTCGCCCTGTCCAAGCTCGCGCTGAAGACCCTGGCTCTGGCCGACGACCTGCCGCTCCTGGGCTGACCGCCGCCCCGATTCGTGCTTGGATGCGCCCCTTCGGAGGCAGCCATGCTCACGACCGTCCAGCGCATCCAGGCCATCCTCGCCATCGTGCTCGGCCTGCTCGGCCTCCCTCAGGCCGGGTGGGTGGCCTACGACCTGTTCATCGGAGGCGGCAGGTTCGAGACGCTCTCCTTCCTGGTGCAGGACTTCGGTCAGTACCCGACCTTCATCGGCGCGGTCGATCTCGTGGGCCTGATCTGGCGGATCCTCACCCTGATCCTGATGCTGCTGGTCGGGCTCGTCACCTCTGCCGGCGCAGTCGTCGGCGGAGGCGTGGCGCTCTCCGGGCGGCTGCTCTTCCTGCGCTACGCGGCCCTCGCCTGCTTCCTCCACGTCGCCCTCGTCGAGGCCTTCGGCCAGGGCGTGAACTGGTCGCTCGCCGTCGGCAACATCGTCCAGTACCCCCCCGGCGTGACCGAGCTGCCGGCCGTGGTCGGCTTTCAGCTCTACTACTGGCTCATCCCCATCGGCCTCGCGATCCTCCGCCTGGCCTTCTGGGAGTGGACCTGGCTGTCGGCGCGGGCCCAGCCGGTGACGGCGGAGGACGTGCGGTCGATGTGAGGGAAGGCAGGGAGGTGGCCCCCTCTGTGTCTCGAGGCGTGGGGCAGGGGTGATTCGGGGCGGTGCTCGGCACAGAGGCTCAGAGGCACCGAGGGGTTCGCAGAGAGGGTTGTGGTGATTCAAGCGCCGGTTCTCACCACGGAGGAGCTGAGGACCGGAGGTCTGACGGAGGTGGGAGCGGGCGGGCCGCGCGCGAGTGCGCTGGCGAGTGGGGGGTAGTGGACCCGATCAGCTTGGCGGGTCGGACGCTCGTCCTCTCTGGCGTTGAAGCAGAGGAC
>CALATR010000306.1 GCA_937891875.1 uncultured Pseudomonadota bacterium
ACGATGGCGACGACAGCTCGACGGTCGTGAGCTCGGCGGTCGTCACCATCGGGAACAGCCCGCCCAGCATCACCTCCGCGACCATCTCGCCGACCACGGTGTACGAGGCGACCACGCTGACCTGCACCCCGGCCGGCTGGAGCGACCCCGACGGCGACTCCGCCGGCTACACCTACCGGTGGACGGTCAACGGCGCGCCGTCGGCGACCACGACCACCCTGACGGGAGCCTCGTTCAAGAAGGGCGACACCATCGGCTGCCGGGTCACGCCCTTCGACGGCACCGACTCCGGCACCCCGGTGTCCGCGGCCACGGTGAAGGTGCTCAACACCGCTCCGGTGCTGTCGTCGGTGAGCCTGTCGACCCTGACCCCGTCGGAGACGGACACCATCACCGTCACCCTGGGATCGGCGTCGGACGCCGATGGTGACAGCATCAGCTACACGTACGCCTGGTACGTGAACGGCAAGCTGGTCGCCAGCTCCACCACCCTGGACGGCACCTACTTCGGCAGCGGCGACACCATCTACGTCGAGGTGACGCCGGACGACGGCACGGACGACGGCACCGCCGTGCGCTCGGCCACCGCGACCGTGTCCAACACCGCACCGGTCATCAGCTCGGTCACCCTGGCGCCCAGCTCGCCGAAGACGAACGACATCCTCAAGGCGACGGTGGTTGCCAGCGATGCCGACGGCGACAGCCTCTCCTACTCCTACGAGTGGAAGGTCGACGGCGTCACCCAGGCCGAGACCAGCTCGTCCCTGTCGGGCGTGTCCTACTTCGACAAGGGCGAGTCCATCACGGTCACCGCCACCGTCACCGACGGCAAGACCCCGGTGAGCCGCACCAGCGCGGCGGTCGTCGTGGCCAACACCGCGCCGAAGATCACCGCGGCGACCCTGTCCGCCACCAGCGTGAAGGAAGGCGACTCGATCACCTGCTCCCCGGTCGGCTGGTCCGACGCCGACGGGGACTCCGCCGGGTACAAGTACCAGTGGTTCGACGGCAGCACCCCCATCTCGGGCGCGACCGCGGCGACCATCACCTCGGCCGACTTCGGCAAGGGCGACAGCCTGCGCTGCCGGATCATCCCGTGGGACGGGGATGACGACGGTGCCGCCGTGTTTTCGCCGACCGCGACGGTCCTGAACACGAAGCCCGTCGCCACCGCGGTCACCCTGTCGAACCTCGCGCCGCGCACGACCCAGTCGGTCACGGCGAGCGTCACCGGGGTCTCCGACGCCGACGGCGACAGCGTCTCCCTCCGCTACCAGTGGTACGTGGGCGGCGCGCTCCGCCGGACGACGACCACCACGTCCACCAGCAACACGCTGTCGGCGTCCGAGTTCGTGAAGAACCAGGACATCTATGTGGTCGTGACCCCCTACGACGGCGCCGAGTACGGCAGCAGCATCAGCTCGTCGACCGGCCGGTCGGTCAACACCCAGCCGACGATCTCCTCGGTCAGCCTGTCGCCGTCGACCGTGCGGACCGGGAACAGCATCACCGCCTCGTCGTCCGCGAGCGACGCCGATGGGGACGGGCTCACCTACACCTACGCCTGGTACCACCAGAACGAGGGCTCGGGCGGCTGGTCGAAGATCGGCGGCAGCGGGAACACCCTGTCCAGCTCGCTCTTCGACAAGGCGGACCGGATCTACGTGACCCTGGTCGTCAACGACGGCGAGACCAACTCGGCGACGTTCACGTCCTCGACCATCACCATCGCCAACACCGCGCCTACGACGCCGGGAATCTCGCTGTCCCCGGGCTCGCCCACCGACAAGCAGAACATCACCTGCAGCGGGTCCGGCGGCACCGACGTGGACGGCGACAGCCTGAGCTACCGCTACTGGTGGTACCGCAACGGCAGCTACTACACGACCACGTCCAGCACGGGATCGTCGACGATCAGCGCCTCTGTGACCTCCGCCGGCCAGACCTGGCGCTGCGAGGTCGCCCGGTTCGACGGCACCGACTACAGCTCGCGGTCCTCGCGGTCGGTCACGGTGGTGCCGAGCGGCCCGGTCTGCTCCACCATCTACGACTTCAACAGCTGGAGCAGCGGCTGGGCCTCCCATGGTGGCGGCGGCGGCGGCACCCGCACCTCGGCGGCCGCCCACGACGGCACCTACGGCGTGCGCGACATGGGCTGGCATCGCTACACCAGCGTGACCACCGGCTACTCCGGCGAGAAGATCCGGCTGTGGTCGCGGCTCAACGGCAGCGGCCGGGTCTACTTCGGCTTCGACGGCAACTCCGGCGGCGCCAAGTCCTTCGTGCTCGCGACCAACACCCAGGACATCCACTTCCAGACCAACAACAGCTGGGGCTACAGCTACCAGGCCAACGTGAACCGCTCGATCTCCTCGGGCAAGTGGTACCTGCTCGAGGTCGAGTTCAGCGGCACCACCGCGATCGGCCGCCTGTACGACTCCAACGGCACCACCCTGCTGAACACGACCTCGTACAACTACGGCGAGAGCCTGGTCGGCAACGTGGTCGTGCGCGGCTTCGGCTCCGCGGACATCGACACGCTGGTGCAGTGCAAGTAGCGCTCGTCCTGCGGAGGCGAACGTGAGCCAGGCCCGACCGACCCTGTGGGCGGCGGGCCTCGCTGCGTTGGGGCTCGCGGTGCTGGGCGTGGTCGTGTGGTGGTGGAGCACCGCGTCGACCGGACCCGCGGCGGATCGCGCGGTCGACGGGGAGACGGATGGCGTGGTGGAACCGTCGAGGGCGGATCCCTCGGCGGTGGACCCCGGGCTGCTGGAGCGCCTGCGCGGCCGCCTGCAGGCCACCCAGGACGCCGAGTCGTGGCTGGTGGAGGGGGGGCATGCCCACGCCTTCGTCTGCGAGGGGCTCGACCCGCAGACTGCAGCGCTCGCCTCCGAGCTGCTCCCGCCGCGACCCGCGGACGGCGGGCAGCGCATCGTGCGCCGCTACGCGAGCGGCTGGGAGGTCCTGACCCTGGGCGCCGGGCAGAGCGGCATGCTGACCTGGGGCGAGGACGGCTGTCGCTTCGAGCGCCTCGATCCCTACGAGCTGTCCGGCGAGGTGGCGTTCGACGACGGGGAGCTCGCTGCTGGCGCGGTGGTCGAGGCCTGCGGGATCACCACCCGCACCGACGAGCAGGGCCGCTTCGACCTGAGCGTGTCCCCCGACCGCAGCGCCGTCTACTCCGAGGGTCGCCTCGACTGTCCGGTCCGGGTCGTGCATCCAGACGGCTTCACCGCCGACGTGCAGGTCTGGCCCGACGGGGTCGCGGATGTCGTGCTGGACGTGCCCACCTCCGCGGTCGAGGTCGAGCTGCTCGAGGCGCGCCTGTCGACCCGCGGCGCCGGATCCTCGGCCTGGCGCCAGGAGCAGGGCCTGTGGCTCGAGGACGTCGTCAGCCTGGGTGCGCCCCCGCCCGCGGTCCGCTCGCTGCTGGAGGATCGCCTGCAGACCATCCAGTCCGCCGAGAGCCGGGCCGAGGCCAACGAGCTGCTGGAGGACGTCGGCCTCACCCCGGAGGAGATCGGTGAGCTCTTTCCGGACGGTTAGGGAGCCGGTCAGTCACGGGAGAGTCCCTGCATGAGCCCCCAGTCCACCCGCCTGCTGCTCGGCCTCGGCGGCGCCGCCATGGTCGCCGCGGTGCTCGCCATGGTGGGTGTGTGGTGGACCTCGGGAGGCGGGAGCGCGGGGCTCGGGCTCGGAGGGGGTGGCTCAGAAACGGAGGTCAAACCTGGGCAAGGTGGCAGTGCTGGCTCTGGCGACGCCTTCGACCTGGAGGCGATCGCGCGCCAGCTGCGCCGCCGGACCGAGCAGCGGGAGGAGGCGGTCGACTGGCTGACCGGAAGCCTCCACCGCGGCGTCGAGGTCGCCTGCACCGGGCTCGACGACGCCACCGCCGGTGCGGTGAGCGAGGCCCTGCCCGCGCGCCGGGTCGGGGACGAGCTGCGGATCTACCGCCGCGACTTCACCGGTCGCCAGGTGATCCGCCGCGGCAACGTGCAGGGCGTGCTCATCTGGTCCGCGGACGGCTGCAGCTTCGAGCCCCTGCAGGCCCAGCTCGCCCGGGGCGTGGTCGTCTTCAGCGACGGCGAGCCTGCGGTGGACGCCATGGTCGAGGTGTGCGGCCAGGTGCTGCGCACCGACGACGGGGGGCGGTTCGAGACCGAGGTCCTGCCCGATCGCCAGGCGGTCGTGACCGAGGCAGGGGGGATCCACTGCGTCGTGCGCGCCCAGCACCGCGACGGCTTCACCGCCACCTCCGCGGCGCTCCCCCTCGACGAGCCGCTGCGGGTCGTGCTCGAACACCCCGTCGATCCCGCCGACATCGAGACCATGTCCGAGCAGGCCGCCATGGTCGCCGACCAGCTCGACAACGCCCGGAGCAGCGACGTCACCTTCCTCGACAGCGTGATCGCCGAGGGCCCCCCTCCTGGCGTGCGCGCCTACCTGGAGGAGCGCCGCGAGGCCTTGTCCGACCCCAGCGAGGCCCGCGCCGAGATCGAGCGCGTGCTCGACGACATCGACCGCATCGAGGCCGACCTGCTCGACGGGCTGGATGGGGGGTGAGTCAGATCCACTTCCGCCAGCGGAACCAGATCAGCATGCCGATCGCGAGCGTCGCCATCACGCCGAGCAGCACGAAGTAGGACCACCACGGCTGAAGCTCGGGCATGTAGCTGAAGTTCATGCCGTACAGGCCGGCCAGGAAGGACAGCGGCAGGAAGAAGACCGAGATGACGGTCAGCACCCGCATCGTGTCGTTCAGCCGGTTGCTGACTGCCGTGTGGTGCAGATCGACCATGCCCATGACCATCTCGCGGTACAGCTCCAGGCTCTCCAGCAGCTGGTCGAGGTGGTCGACGACGTCGGTCCAGTAGGCGTCCATGCGGTCGGGCAGCAGGTCGGTCTCCATGCGCCGCACCGAGAAGATGGTCTCGCGCATCGGGCGCAGGACCCGCCGGATCAACAGCGCGCTGCGGCGCTGTTCCTGGATGCGCTCCAGCGCGTCTTCAGGCGGATCCTCGAGCAGGCTCGCCTCCAGCTCCTCGACCTCGCGCCCCAGCGCCTCGATGGCCTCGTACGCGTCGTCGACCACCGCATCGACCACCGCGTGCAGCAGCCGCGGCGCCCGGTTCTGCTTGAGCGCCCCGCGGAGCGCGCCAACCCCCTCCAAGAGCTGCCGGCGCAGGCCGCCAAACGGGTCCGCCTCGACCTCCTGGAAGGTGATGATCGCCCCGGGCACGAGCGCGACGCTGATGTGCTCGACGTCGAGCACCAGGTCGTCCTCGATGTCCAGCAGGTGCAGCAGCTTGAGCACGATCAGCATGTGACCATCGTGCAGCTCGGCCTTGGGACGGGTGCCCACCTGCAGCACGTCCTCCAGCGCCAGGGGGTGCAGGCCGAGGGCGCGTCCGAGCCCGACCACGACCCGCTCGTCAGCAAGCCCGACCACGTCGATCCAGGTCAGGGAGTCGGCCATGGCCAGGGCGATGGCGCCGTCCACGTCCAGGCCTTCGTGCAGGGTGCAGCCCCCGTCGGACAGGTCGAGGGCGCGGATGGTGGTGGGAACGGCGTGGGAGCCGGTGTAGCGCGCGGTGCCTGGCGGCAGGCCCGCCTTGCCGTAGGCCTGGGAGAACTGCTGGGGCATCAGACGCGCTCCGCTTCGGGCGGGTCGGCGTCGGCCTCGCCATCGGCCGGGCCGTCGAGCAGCGCTGGGGGCTCGGGATCAGGCTCGGGCTCCGGTTCGGGGAGGAGGGCCACCTGGCTGAACACGAAGCGCAGGTCCGCGTAGAGCTGGTCCAGGCGGGCGAGATCCTCCTTCGTGCGGCAGTAGGCGAGCTCGACCACCAGGCCGTGCACGGTGGTGCGCACGATCATCGCGAGGCGCTCCGGCGGCAGTGGCATGCGGTCGGCGTCGGCAGCAAAGACGCGACGAACGCCGTCTTCGAGCAGGTGCATCACCTCCGCGTAGAACTCGTCCAGCTGGCGGCGGACCGGCGGGTACTGGGCGGTCGGGCTCATCGTCTCGAGCAGGAAGGGAGCCCACGAGCGGATCTCCCGCACGCTCGCCCACAGGGCGTCCAGCGCCTCCAGCGCGGTCTCCATGCCCTCGCCCTGCTCGAAGCGCGCGTCGAACTCCTCATGGATCCGCTTGAACGCGACCTTCTGCGCCTCCAGGAGCAGCTCGTCCTTGTCCTTGAAGTGGTAGTGCAGCAGGCCCTTGCTGACGCCCGCCGCCTTGGCGACCGCGGACATGCTCGCGCCGCGGAAGCCCTGCTCGCCGAAGGAGGAGGCGGCGGCGTCGAGGATGCGGCGGATGGTGCGGGTGCCGCGGGGGGTGCGGCTGTCGTCGTGGTTGGCCATGGGCTCCACCATGCAGACCCGGTCCTGGCGGGTCAAGGGACACGGGGTGCAGGTAAGCTGCCTGCGCCCACCGGCGAGCGCGAGGACCCCATGGCCGTGATCACGTTCTACTACGACGTCGTCTGCCCCTATGCCTACCTGGGCTCGACCCGCGCCCGGGCGCTGGCGGAGCGGACCGGGGCGCAGCTGGTCTACCGCCCGATCCTGCTCGGCGGCGTGTTCAAGGCGCTGGACGCCCCCCAGGAGCCCGCCCGCCAGATGGCGCCGCAGAAGGCTCGGCTCAACACCCTCGATCTCCTGCGCCAGGGCGACCTCATGGGTCAGCCGGTGTCCTGGCACCCCCGGCACCCCGTGCGCTCGGTCTCCGCCATGCGCCTGCTGGTCGGCTGTGACGACGCGGTGCGCCCCGACCTGACGGCCGCGCTCTACAAGGCCTACTGGGTCGACCACGAGGACATCAGCGACCGGGCGACCCTGTCCCGCATCGCCGGCGAGCACGGCGTCGACATCGCCATCATCGACGATCCGGCGGTGAAGCAGGCCCTCTTCGACACCACGGCCGAGGCGGTGGCCCTGGGGGGCTTCGGCGTGCCCATCTG
>CALATR010000307.1 GCA_937891875.1 uncultured Pseudomonadota bacterium
CTGGCGGGAGGTCGCGTTGCTTCGAGCAGGGGAGTGGAGGGTTCCGTGGTCTCGCGGGAAGTCGTCTTGCTGCGAGCAGGGGAGTGGCGTGGCGGTCTCTGGTCTCTGGTCTCTAGGGCCTGACCCCAGCGGGGCGGCGAAGGCGGAGTGCCGTCGTGATCCGCGCAGGCACCACGTCCCCAACGACCCGAACGCCTCCACCACGGCGCGCGGCGTGACGGATTCTGCGCCTCCAGACCCCGCTCGCAGAGGGCCCCAGAGACCAGGGGCCAGAGACCGCCCCGCCACGAGAAACTGAGCCCCACCCACCACTGCTGCCCGCCAGCAGAATCTCAGCCCGCCGCAATCCTCTCGATCAACGCCGCGATCGCCTCCTCCCGCTCGTCGAATCGGGTGACCTCCTCACCCACCAGCCACACCCCCGCCCCCAGCCGCCCCAGGACGTTGGCGAAGACCAGGTCGCAGCCCGTGCGCTCACGCTGGCGGGTGGCGATGGCGAGCAGGTCCTCGTCGGTGGTCTCGGGAGCGGCCGCCTTGAAGGTGACGTAGGTGCCGGTGCAGCCCCAGCCGCGCACGTGGTCGGCGATCTTCGGGGTCGGCGTCAGGCGCAGGATCAGCTCGGCGCGGCCCGACGGCAGCTTGCCCGCCTCGCCGTCCGCGGACTCGTAGTCTCCGACCGCTGCGCTGTGCACCACCGCCGCGGTCGGATTCGCGCGGATGTGACGCTCCATCCTACGCATCAGGTCGCGGGTGTCGCCGTAGACCTCGGCCGACAGCCCCGCGGCCTGGGCCCGGAGCGCGGCCTCCGGCGAGCCCAGGACGTGCACCCGCCGCGCCGCCCGCGCCAGGGCCCCGCCCACCCGAACGCCCGTTCGGCCGGACGCGTTCGCGGTCAGCACGCGCACGGCGTCGACGGGATTGCGGGTCGCTCCCGCCGTGATCAGCACATCCACGCTCACCTCCAGTCGTCCCGCTCGGCTACCCTGCACGGCGATGGACGACGATCGCGACCTGCCGAGGGTCACCGCCGGTGACACCTGGTCCTACACCCTGGAAGACGGACCGTCGCACACCGGGGCCCAGGGGCAGGTCTACTTCGGTCGCCGGGTCGATGGGACCGAGGTCGCGGTCAAGGTCGCCGGGGACGGCGGGGCCAGCACCCAGAACCTGTTGACCGAGATCGGCAGCCTGCGCGCGCTGGAGGCGGCAGGCGTGCAGGGTGTGGTGCCCGTGCTCGACGTGGTCGACGTGGACGGTCGCGCCGCCATGGTCATGCCCCGCTACGACGGCACCCTGCTCGACTGGTTGCAGCGGATCCTCGAGGATCCAGGCCCGGACACGCTGGACGAGGTCCTGCGCAACACCGCCACCATCGCCCGCATCCTGGCCGGAGTGCACGGGGTCCAGTGGGGCGGCGACGCCCTGCTCCACCGCGACGTCAAGCCGGAGAACCTCTTCCTGGACGCGCGCGATCGCATCGTGCTGGGCGACTTCGGCGGCGCCATGGCCATCTCGGGCCTGCAGGCGGTCGAGCTGGCCCTGTTCGGCTCGCCCATGTACGCGCCGCTCGACCAGATCCTCCCCGGCCGCGCCATCCCCGACCCCACCTGGGACACCTACGCCCTGTGCGTGATCCTCTACATGGCGCTCACCGGGGCGCGGCCGGCGTACCAGTCCGACCCCCGCTCGCTGCTGACCACCCGCGGCTCGGAGCTGTGGGCCCTCGCCCAGCAGGCCATCCACGCAACCGGCGGTGAGTCCCAGCGCCTGCGGCTCGCCTTCGCCCAGGGGCGGGTCGGCACGACTGCCGCCGACCTGATCGACCCGGTCGGCAAGAGCGCGCTCAACACCTACGACCGCCAGCTGCTCATGGACCGCACCGCCGAGCACGCCCGCCGCGCCGGCGCTCCCGACGACAACGTCCGTCGCATCCAGCAGGGCGTCTGGCAGATCCTCACCCGGGGGCTGTCGCCGGTGTCGCACCCCTCGCCGCCGAACCGCTACCGGGAGGCCGCCGTCCTGGCCGAGCAGATCGAGGATCTGCGCGACCTGCTGCACCGGGCCCCCACTCCGGCTCCTCCTCCGCCCGCCCCCCCACCTCCTCCGGAGGATCCCCCGCGTCGACGGCGCCGGGTCGGCCTGGTGGTGCCGCTGACGGTCGGGGCGGCGGTGCTCCTGCTGGCCGCCGCCGCGGCCGCCGTCGTGGTGCGCTATCCACCAGATACGTGGTTTGCCGCCGATCGTACGGCAGACATCCCCGCCCGGACCGTCAGCCTCACCGTCGAGGCAGCCCCCGCGGATCCCACCGAGCTGGCCGGCGCCGACGCCCTCGCCGTCGCGAGCGAACTCCCCGAGCCCCAGGGGGTGACCCGCGTCGGAGCCCGCCTGCCCGCCGCGGCGCGCGACGTCGTGCTGCTGGCGGTCGGAGCGGACGGCGCCCCGGTCCGTCGCCTGGAGCTGGGCCCCCGCCCCCCCGGCGAGCACCTCCTGGCGTGGAGCCCCCCCGAGTCCGGCGTGCGCCTGGAGGTGCGGGTCGATCCCGCGGGTGTGGCCGCCGAGCCCCTCGTCGAGGGCCGGATCGAGGTGGTCGACGGCGTCCCCCACCTCGGCGGCGCCCCGCTCGATCCCGCGGCCATCCTGGCCTGGACCGGCTCCGCTCGGGTGCCCGCGTTCCGCATCGACCGCACCGAGGTGTCCGAGGCGCGGTGGAAGGCGTGCGCCCAGGCCGGGGCGTGCGCCGCCCACGAGGTGACCGACACCTCGCTGCCCGTCACCGGCGTCACCTTCGACGAGGCGAGCGCCTTCTGCGCTCACGCGGGCGGCTTCCTGCCCACCGAGGCCCAGTGGCGCTCGGCCCACGGCCCCACCCGCTACCCCTGGGGAGACGCCCGACCCACATGCCGCCACGCCCACGGCGCCGGCTGCGCGGAGACGGTGCAGGCGGTCGGGCTGCTCCCCGAGGGTGCGAGCGCCGAGGGCGTCATGGACCTCGCCGGCAACGCCTGGGAGTGGGTCCGCGGAGGCACCGGCGACGGCGAGCCCCTGCTGGTCGGCGGATCGGTCGAGACCCGCGGCGGAACCCTGGGCGCGACCGCCCGCCTGCGGGCCCGCGGTCGGACGGCACTCGCGGGACTGCGCTGCGCGTACGCCCCGAACACACCCTCCGAACGCTGAGAATCTGGTACCGGAGCTGAGTAGTCCGCGCTACAACACGATGTGGTAGAGGTCCCGCCGAAACCAGGAGTGGCCGCGGCTGCGCCAGCGCTCGTCGAGCTGATCCTCGCGATCGAGGATCTCGACGCGCGCGCCGGCGTAGAGGGTGCGCACCTCGTCCTCGCCGACCGCGTGGGGCGGACCATCCATCACGGCGTCGTCGTAGACCAGGGCGTTGAGGAGGATCGAGGTGCCTGCTGGCAGGAGCTCGCGCAGGGTGCCGACGTAGCGGCTCCGCTGGTCCGGGGTCAGCGCGACCAGGGCCGCCCGATCCCACACCCGGTCGACCCCCTCCACGTGGCGGGGCTGCAGCTCGAACACGTCGCCCTGCAGCATCGTGAGGCCCTCGCTGCGCCAGGCCTGGAATGCGCCGTCCTCCTCGGGGGTCACCGCGCGGTCGGACGCCTCGTGGAACGCCCGCACCGCCAGCTCACACAGCTCGACGCCCACGGTGTCGTAGCGCTGTGCAAGCCAATGGACGTCGACGGACTTTCCGCACAGCGGTACCAACACCCGCCCTCTGGACTCCCCCCAGACCGGGTGGAATCTCAGAAGATCAGGATGAAGGTCCGACCGGTGAAATCCGATCTGTCCAGATGTCCAGCGGGCTCTCCAGAACGAGGGTTCCAATCGCACCTCCATCCGCCCCATAATGCCCGGCCGGTGGCCCACCTCCCGTAGCGTCCATGCACGATCTCTTCGAGAACAGTCCACAGCCCATCGTGACCCTGCGTCGCGACGGGCAGATCGCCAGCGCCAATGCTGCGGCGCGTGGCCTGGGTCTGCACGTGGATCGCGCCCTCGGGGACGTGCTCGAGCCGATCACCGCGAAGGACCTGATCGACATCCTGCGCCGGGTGCCCGCCGGCGGCCGGGAGGAGCGGACCCTCGACGTGCCGACGCCGGACGGTCCGGTCACCTGCCAGGTCGTGCTCCAGCAGCGTGAAGAGAGGCCGGACGCCCCGTATGCGCTGTTCCTGCGTCCCCAGTCGGACGAGGAGACCGCCGGTCGCCTGCTGCGCCGCATGGTCGCCCACACGACCGGAGCGGGGCAGACCTACTTCGAGCAGGTGGTGGTGCACCTGGCCAGCAAGCTCGACACCCGCTGGGCCCTCATCGCGGTGCCGCAGGGCGCCGAGTTCCAGATGCGCACCCTGGCCTGCTGCCACGACGGCGAGCTGGTGCCATCCTTCGAGTTCTCCATCGAGGGCGGGCCCTGCGAGGACATCCTGAAAGGCCAGGCCAGCGTCTATCCAGCCGGCATCCAGCGCCTCTTCCCGCACCTCGATCGTCTCCCGAAGTGGGGGATCGAAGCCCTGATCGGCGTGCCCCTCATCGGTCGGAACGGCGAGGGGCTCGGCGTCATCGTGCTCATGCACGACCAGCCCATGGCGGACTCTGCCAACGCCATCGGTTTCCTCAACCTCTTCGCCGGTCGCACCTCGACCGAGGTCGAGCGCGTCATGGCCCAGCGGGAGGCGGAGCGTCAGCGCGCCCTCGCCGAACGACTGCTGGACCGGGTCGGCGCCCTGGTGCTCCTGCTCGACACCGATGGCCGCGTCCTGCGAGCCAACCGCACGGTCACTCGGGTCACCGGCTGGTCCGAGGAGCAGCTGCTGGGCAAGCGCCTGTGGGACACCCTCGCCCCCGAGGACGCCTCGGGCGACCTCTACGCCATGCTGCGCACCACCAGCGGGGCCATCGACCAGGACTGGTGCACTCCCCGCGGGGACCGGCGCCGGGTGCGCTGGGAGGCCCAGGGCGTGTCCGTGGGCAGCGAGTCCCAGTCCCCGTACGTGCTCGTCACCGGCATGGACCTCACCACCCTCGAGGCCACCCGCCGCGAGCGCGACCAGCTGCAGGAACGCCTGCGTCAGGCCCGCCGCCTCGAGGCGCTCGGACGGCTCGCCGGTGGCGTCGCCCACGACTTCAACAATCTGCTGCTCGCCATCCTCGGCTACGCGGATCTCATCGAGTTCGAGTCCCCGGAGGGCTCCGAAGCGGCCCAGTTTGCCGGCGAGATCCGCCGGGCCGGCGATCAGGCAGCCTCCCTCACCCGCCAGCTCCTCGCCTTCGGCCGACGCCAGCGCCTGGAGCGCCGCGAGCTGGACCTCTGCGACGTGGTAGAGGGCGCCATCAGCATCCTCCGGCCCCTGCTCCCGGACGACGTGGAGCTCCAGGTCGACCTGCCCGACGCCACCCTGCCCGTGGTCGCCGATCCCGGGCGTCTGGAGCAGGTGATCGTCAACCTGGGCGTGAACGCGCGCGACGCCATGCCCGAGGGCGGCACCATCTCCCTGCGGGCCGGCGTGGTCGCGAAGAAGCACCCCGCCGCGCGCCACCCGGTCGACATGGTGACCCTCGAGGTGCGGGACAGCGGCACCGGCATCCCCGCCGACGTGCTCCCCCACATCTTCGAGCCCTTCTTCACCACCAAGGAGCTGGGCCGCGGCACCGGCCTCGGTCTGGCCAGCGTCTACGGCACCGTACAGCAGCACGGCGGCACCCTCGACGTCTCGACCGAAGAGGGAGAGGGCACGAGCTTCCTCATCACCTTGCCGCTCGCGACCCTGGCCCGGGTGGACAGCCCGACCACCCGCGCCGCCATCAGCCCGGCGCTGCAGGGCCGCGTGCTGGTCGCAGAAGACGATCCCCACGTGCGCAGCCTGGTCATCCGAGTGCTCACCTCCGCCGGCTACCAGGTGGAGGCCCGCGCGGACGGCGCCGAGGCCTGGGAGCTGTGGGCCAAGGACCCCTCCCGCTTCGATCTCGTCCTGGCCGACGTCCTCATGCCGCGCATGGGCGGCATCGAGCTGTGCGAGAAGCTCCTCGAGCGCGCCCCCGGCACCCGCATCGTGCTCACCAGCGGCTTCGTCGCCGAGTCCGACCGCGTCCCGGAAGCCGTGCGCCTCCTGCAGAAGCCCTACCTCCCCGACGACCTGCTCCACGAGGTCGGCAAGGCCCTGACCCCGGATCAGACGGCCCAGGTGCAGTCGGTCTGAGAGGGCGTCGGGCTCGCTCTCACCGCCCCCGCACGTCCCACACCTCCGCTGCCGCTCCCGCCCGCACGAGCCGGTCCAGCCACACCCGCTGCTCGTCCGACAGGGTGTCGCCGGGGCCCTTCACCTCGACCCACAGGGCGCCGGCCGTGATCCGGGTGGGGTGGGCGTCGGCGAGCCGGACCTCGTCGCCGGCCAGGACGAGCAGATCGGGCAGGCCGCGGGTGGCGCGGAGGCCGTGGGCGAGGATCGGACCGAGGACGGCACGCAGGCCCGAAGGACCGAGTGAGCGCGCCGCCAGGATCAAGGTCGTGCCCAGATCCTCGGAGATCGGGACCCCGGCGAGCCGGA
>CALATR010000308.1 GCA_937891875.1 uncultured Pseudomonadota bacterium
CTGGAGACTGGAGACCGCCCCGCCACTCCCCTGCCCCGAACCAACGCGACTTCCCGCCAGACCGCGAAGCCCCGCCACTCCCCCGCCCGCACCAACGCGACTTCCCGCGAGACCACCAAGCCCCGCCCCCCTGCTACTGCTGCAGCACGATCCGCCCGACCGCCTCCGGCTCCACCCCGTCCAGCTCGAACACCAGACAGTCCGAGGCAAACCGTGCGTCCGCGTCGCCGCGCTGGGTGACGATGCGCCAGCCGCCGTCCAGGGGCTCCAGGGTGAGCTCTCCGTCGCCGAGCGGGCGGCGCCAGATCTGGCAGCGCCACGCCGCGGTCATCGCGCGATCCTCCGCCAGCAACGGCTCGTTTCCGGTCGTGGCGTTCAGCTGGGCCTCGCTCCAGCGCAGCTCCAGTCGCCAGGCGCGGCACAGGGGCTTGTCCAGACCCACGTCGCAGGTGCGGTCGACCGCCCGGCGCAGGCGCTCGAGCCAGGTCCGGGTCGCCGTGGGATCGCCAGCTGCGACCGCGTGATCGGCGGCGGCGGCAGCGAGCCAGGGATCGGGCGCCTCGTCGCTCCAGGTCGCGGCGAGGGCGGGGAGCAGCTCCTCGGCGTACCCGGTCGCCTCCTCGATGTGCCGCAGGGCGACCGCGCGGACGAGACCATCATCGGAGTGCACCAGCGCCTCCAGGGAGGCCTCGACCAGGCGGTGGGCGTCCGCTGTGTCCCACTGGGAGTCGGCGAGCACGTCCAGCAGCACCAGGCGGGCATGATCGGCGGCGGCGGCGGTGGGCTGGGCCTGGATCAGCGCAGCGGCGAGACCGTACAGCCACTCGCCGGTCGCCGAGTCCGCGGTGCGCGTAGCGAGGGCGCGGCGCCGCTCGGCCTCCAGCACCAGCACGGCGCGCCAGGGGTCGTCCACGACGGAGAGCTCGGTGGGGTCCAGGCGGGCCTGCCGGGCGGCCTCCCGGAACGCGGACTCCAGCCGGTCGGTCTCGCTGGACGCTGCGTCCTCCGCCAACAACAGCTCACCGAGAGCCCGCGTCGCCGCCCCCCTGGGGAAGGGCGCCTCGTCGGGCACCGGGAGCACGGCGTCGACGGCGAAGTCGGGGAGCATGCGCTGGGCGCGGGGGCGGATCAGGTCGCTGGTGAGGGCGACCGGGACACCATCCACCTCGGGCCGGGCGAGGTCGTGGCGGGCGACGAAGCCGGCACGGCGCGCCCAGATCCGGGCGCCGCGGCGGGTCTGCGACGGGTGGGGGTCGGCGGCGACGGGCTCGTCGGTGTGAGCCACGACCGGGACGTCCTGCACCGCCCACAGCGGACGACTGCCCCAGAACACGACCAGGCCCGCGGTCAGCAGGGCGACGAGTACCACCAGCGTGAGCCGCTGCTGCGGCAAGGGACCTCCGAGGCGTCGGGCGCCGGACCATCACCGAGGATGAAGGCGTCGTCAACCGGTGAGACACCCGGTTGGGCCCGGCGGGACCGAGAGGGGACGACAAGAACGCCGTAAGTGCCGTCACCGACGCAACCGGCTCGATTCAGGTAGTCCCGGGTTGCCCCTCTGGGAGTTGTTTCATGACTGTTGGCCCAAGCGGCTTCGGCTCCTCCGATGATCCGCCCACTCCACCTACGCCGGACACCGATCCGGACGTGCGTGCCCGGCTGCGTGCGCTCCGCGAGGAGACCTTCACCACCGATCGCGCACCGCTGCGTACGGTCACGCCCGCGATCCCGCGAAGGTGGGAGTCCGCGGAAGACCCGACCACCGCGCGCTCCCTCGAGGACCAGGGTCCGCTGACCCTCGCGCTCGAGGACCCCGCGACCCCGCACACCCACTCCGGACCGCGCCCGACCCCAGCCAGCCAGGTGACCCGCGCGATCACTCCCGAGCAGGAGCCCGCCCCTCGCCTGGGACCGTGGGCGCGGCTGCTCCGCTGGCTCGGCCTGTGATGCAGCGACGAGCGCGATAGGCCGCCCGCCCGGGGAGCCGCCCCGGCGCAGGAGGCGACATGACCGCGCGCGAGTTCACCCCCGTCCACATCGCCGTGCTCACGGTGTCGGACACCCGCTCCCTGGCCGAAGATCGCTCCGGGGACCTGCTGGTGGAGCGCCTGACCGGCGCCGGCCACGCCCTCGCCGAGCGCGCCCTCGTCCGCGACGACAAGTACGCCATCCGCGCGGTCATCAGCCGCTGGATCGCCCATCCCAAGGTCGACGCGATCATCACGACCGGGGGCACCGGCCTCACCGGGCGCGACGGCACCCCCGAGGCGGTAGGCCCGCTGCTCGACAAGGAGATCCCGGGCTTTGGGGAGGTCTTTCGCGCGGTCTCCTTCAAGATCATCGGCACGTCGACCCTCCAGTCCCGCGCGCTGGGCGGGGTCGCCAACGGCACCTACTGCTTCGTGCTCCCAGGCAGCACCAGCGCGTGCCGCGACGCCTGGGACCACATCCTGGTGCATCAGCTGGACCTGCGGACGAAGCCCTGCAACCTGGTCGAGCTGATGCCCCGGCTCACGGAGCGCTGACGGACGCCAGTCGGATCCAGCGGCCGCTCTGGCCGCGGACGATGCCGCCCTCGACCTCGACGATGCTGCCCTCGGGGAGCACGCAGGCGACCGCGCCGGGCTCGTCGGGGGTGCCCTCGTGCACGTCGAGATCGCGGCGCAGGGCCCAGGCGCCCTCGTCGGGCGAGCGCGCGTACCAGGGGAGCGGGGCCCAGCCGGAGCCGCACACGCTCGATCCGGGACGAGCCGCGGGTTTCGCGCGCACAGCGGTGGACCGCGGGGCGTCGGGGGTGGGCTCGGCGGCGACCGGAAGCACGGGCATGAGCCAGGCCACGTCGACGTCGTCAGCGACCCAGGGCTCGGGAGCGCGCGGAGGCTGGGCGACCGCAGGCAGGATCGGCTGGGGCGCGAGCTGGGCGCGAGCGGGCACAGGTGGGCTCGGACGGGCGATCTCGAAGAGCGGTCCCAGCAGGACCAGGGAGCCGATGAGCGGCAGCACCATGGCCAGCGCGAGCAGGGACATCCAGCTGGGGCCGGAGGGCGGCTGCTGCACCAGGGCGGTCGGACGGGGCGGATCGAGCAGGGTGAGCAGCTGGTCGCAGGTGCGGGGCCGCTGCTCGGGATCGAGGGCCATGGCGCGGCGCACGGTGCGGTAGAATCGAGGAGGCAGGCCGGGAACCAGCCGCTCGATCCGCGCGACCCGTCCGGCGGCGACGGCGTTCATGATCGCGAAGGGATCGTCACCAGGGTGGGGCTGCTCGCCGGACAGCAGCTGGAAGAGCAGACAGCCCAGGGCGAAGATGTCGGCGCGCTCGTCGACGTCGGCGGAGTTGCGGATCTGCTCGGGCGCCATGTAGCCGGGGGTGCCCATGGTGGCGCCGTGTCCGGTGAGGCTCGGGTCGGCGTTGGTCTCCTTGGCGAGCCCGAAGTCGGTGACCTTGGGGATCCACCGCTCGCCACGGCGCGCCATGAGCACGTTGGCCGGCTTGAGGTCCCGGTGCACGAGGCCGGCGGCGTGTGCGGTCGCGACGGCGGCGACGATGCCCCGGAAGATCTCCTCGGCCTCGGCGGGGCTCGGCTCGTGCTCGTCCAGCCACTCCTCGAGGCTGGGACCGTCGACCAGCTCGAGCAGCAGGGCCGGCACGTTGCCCAGGGTGACGAGGTCGATGACCGTGACCACGTTGGGATGTACGAGGGAGGCCTGGGCGCGCCCCTCGGTCAGCAGGCGGGCCTGGAGTGTGGGGTGGGCCCAGGACAGCACCTTGAGCGCGCGCCGGGTGTGCAGCTTGAGATGCACCACCTCGTAGACGACCCCGGTAGCGCCCTCTCCCAGCACGCCGACGACCTCCCAGCTGCCGATCCGATCGCCGGGCTGCACCCGTGACACCGCGTGGTGGGAACGGGTGGCGACGAGCGGCGGCGTGGCCGTGGGTTCGCGATGGTCTGCGCGCTGGGACATCGCCTCTGTGGACGGATCGCCGTGGGCATCGCGAGAGGGGCGCAAGCAGTACGGCAAGCGGGGGGAAAGCCGCCGACACGGTCTGCGACGAGGGCCGCGCCCCGGTTAGGAGCGCCGCCATGACCCCCGACCTGCTCGCCCTGCCCCGCCCCGCGCTC
>CALATR010000309.1 GCA_937891875.1 uncultured Pseudomonadota bacterium
ACCCCCGGCACCCAGGCCAAGCTGCTGCGTGCGCTCGAGAGTCGGCGTTTCAAGCGGGTCGGCGGCGTTGCCACCATCCACATGGACGCGGCGATCATCGCTGCGACGAACCGCAACCTGAAGGAGGAGGTCAAGAACGGGAACTTCCGGGAGGACCTCTACTTCCGCCTCAACGTCATCCCCCTGGACCTGCCCGCCCTGCGCGACCGCCGCACCGACATCCCGATGCTGGTCGAGCACTTCCTCGAGCGCTTCAACCGGCAGTTCGGCCGCCAGGTCACCGGCGTGTCCGCCGAGGCGATGGAGCGCATCCAGGCCTACCGCTGGCCGGGCAACGTGCGCGAGCTGCGCAATGTGCTGGAGCGCCTGGTCCTGCTCGGTGACGACGGTGTCATCGAGCTTCAGCACCTGCCTGCGGAGATCCGCTACGCCTCCCCCGGGCGCGCCAACACGACCGCCGGCTGCCCCTTCGTGCTCCCCGAGCAGGGCGTCGATCTGGAGGAGGTCGACCGCGGGCTGCTCCTGCAGGCGCTGGACCGCACCGGTGGAAACCAGTCCGCCGCCGCGCGCCTCCTGGGCATCTCCAGGTACGCTCTGCGCTACCGCATGGAGAAGTACGGCTTGCTGCAGAAGGGATCTGGCAACGAGGCGCGGCCATAGGGTCCGACGACCCGGGCAGTGCATCGACGGGGAGTGGGCCCGGACTGGCGCGTCGTCTTGCCCGACGTGCCCGCCGGCTGGTCCGACTCGCCGGGAGTCGTGCGCGCGGCCGCGGTCGGCTTCCCATCTTCCACGACGCCCGCTTCCGCCTGCCGATCACCTCGCTCAACGCACGGCACGGGGTCGAGGTCCGTCGGGCTGACTACACCGTCTGGTACCTGACCATCGGCGGGTGGGTGCCCCAGGAGTCCGTCCGCGTCCCCACCCCCGTGGGCTACGCCGATCTCGCCCGGGTGCACACCGACGCCTACCTGATGCGCCTGACCGACGGCTCCGCCCTGGCCGAGATCTTCTCCGCCGACGCGTACGAGCTGCAGGTGGAGTCGGTCATGACCTCGATCCGGCTTGCCTGTGGCGCCACCCTGCAGGGCGCCCGCCGGGCCATGGTCGAGCTGGGCCCGGTGCTCACCACGTTGGGCGGCTTTCACCACGCCTTTCCCGACAAGGGCGGGGGCCTGTGCCCGGTCAACGACATCGCCGTCGCCATCGCCGCGCTGCGTGCCGAGGGCTTCTCCGGCCAGGTGGTCGTGCTCGACCTCGACGCCCACCCCCCCGACGGCACCGCCGCTTGCCTGCGCAACGACGAGCGGGTGTGGATCGGCTCCCTGTCCGGCTCCGACTGGGGTCCGGTCGAGGGCGCCGATGAGACCGTGCTCCCCGAGGGCTGCGACGACGACACCTACCTGCTCGCCCTGCGCGGCCTGCTCTCCCGCGCGCCCCGCGCCCACCTCGCCTTCGTCATCGCCGGTGGGGACGTGCTCGCCGGCGATCGCTTCGGCCGGCTGGGGCTGACCATCGACGGCGCCCGTCGCCGCGATCTGACCGTGCTGCGCGCGCTCGGCGCGACCCCGTCGGTGTGGATGCCCGGCGGGGGGTACTCGGCCGAGTCCTGGCGGGTCCTCGCCGGCACCGGGCTCGCGCTCGCCGGCTACGGGCGGCGCGAGATCCCCGCCGACGCCGCGCCGGAAGACCTGCAGTTCGACCGGATCGCCCGCGCGCTCGACCGATCGCGTCTGACCGGGCGCCAGGAGGACGAGCAGGACTGGTTCGGCGCCCGCGAGCTGGAGGTCGAGCTGGGCGTGCGTCGACCCGGCCCGACCCGACTGCTGGGCACCTACACGACCGAGGGTCTGCGCTACGCGATGGACAGCTACGGCCTGCTCGCCCAGCTCGAGCGCCTCGGCTACGCCGACTTCCGCTTCGGGATCGACAAGGTCCCGGTCGGCGAGCGCATGCGCGCCTGGGGACGGGACGAGCGCGGCGTCGAACACCTGCTGGCCGAGGTCGTCGTGGAGCGCCGCGAGCTCGACGAGCGTCCGGTCCTGTTCGTGCACTGGCTGACCCTGCGCCACCCCGCCGGCACGTTCGGCGACGCGCGCCCCCGCCTGCCCGGCCAGGAGGTGCCTGGCCTGGGGCTCGCCCCCGAGGCGACCGAGCTCCTGGAGCGCACCGCCCGGAGGATCGGCGCCGAGGGCATCGCCATGGTGCCCAGCTTCTACCACACCGCCTGGCCCTCCAACGCGCACGTCCGCTTCGTCGATGATGCGCGAGAAGGCAGGTACGAGGCACTGGTTCGCGATCTGGGCCACCTGGGCCGCGCGGAGGTGTCCCGGGCGCTCGAGACCGGCCGCGTGCGCCTCGACGGCGAGCCCTACGCCTGGGAAGCGACCGAGATGGTCTACTGGCTCGACGGTCGCTCCGAGTCCGAGCCCGAGGTGACGGCCGAGCGTGACCGGGTTCGGTTCACCCTCGCCGAGGGCCCCCTGGAGCGTGATGTGTGAAAAGCCACAGCGCTGATGGTGCCGTGCTCGACCGAGTCGATGTTCCCGGGTGGCGCGCGTCTTGCTACGCTTGAGTCTGCCCAGCCGATCTGGAGATCCCATGAAGTTCCCACCAGCCAAGATCCTGATCCCCACCGACTTCTCCGACCTGTCGCTGGAGGCCCTGGAGCCCGCGCTGGCCATGGTCGGCGGAGACGCGAGCCGCATCCACATCGTGTCGGTGCTCGTGCCCGTGGTCCCGCCCTCGCCGGGCATCGTGTGGGGCACGGTCGACGATCAGGTCCGCCTGACTCGCGTGCGCGAGGCCCTGGATGAGCTCCTCGAGGAGAAGGGCCTGTCCGCGGTCACCTGCCACGTGCTCATCGGCCAGCCCGCCAACACGGTCGCCGACCTGGCGGAGGAGATCGGCGCCGAGCTGGTCATCGTCACCTCCCACGGCCGGACCGGCATCGTGCGGGCCGCGCTTGGCAGCGTCGCCGAGCGGGTCGTCCGCCTGTCCCCGTGCCCGGTGCTGGTGCTCAAGCACGACGGCTGAGCGGGCCGCGAGATCGCAGGCCGGCTGGGACGACGTCGTCGGGACGGTCACCTGCGAGATCACCGTCTACAACGGCGGATCGCTGACCTCGCGACCGGTCTGCCCGCCTCGCGACCCGGCCGGAATCGCCTGTCATCGGGTTTGTCCCTCCACCCTGGTCGCTGCGCGTTACATCCGCGGCGCCTCGGAGGTCCTCATGCGCTGGTTCGTCGTTCTCCCCTTGCTGGTCGTCGGTCTCGGCGGCTGTGACAAGCCCGCCCCCGGCGAGGCCTGCGAGACCACCGGGGATGGCTTCACCCGCAAGGACCCGTGCGAGCACACCTGCGTCGAGTGGGAGGTCACCTGCGCCGACGAGTCGGTCGTGGTGCCTGGCGTCTGCTCCGGCAAGACCTGTGAGGGCGACGGCGACTGCCCGTCCGGCTTCGGCTGCGCCGAGGTCGACTCCTTCAGCCGCGCCTGCCTGCCCCAGAGCCTGTGCCCCGAGGGGTTCCACTCCTCCGCTGGCGGTGGTGGCGGCAACGACGAGAAGCCGATCTAGTCCTTCTGAGGCTGATCCTCGCGGGTCAGGCCTCCTCCTGTGGACTGGGCCCCAGGGCCACCAGGCGACCGGCGGCCATGCGTACCGTGCCCGTGGCGTCGACGGTCGGCCGCAGGGGCGTCGCGAAGCGCAGCGGCGGTCCGGACTCGGCGCAGTCGGTGACCAGCCAGGCCTCCTCACGGTCGGGGAGCCAGGTGAGGAACACCACGGCCCAGCGTGGCGCACCCTCCTCGGCGCGGGCCCGGCGCAGGGCCTCCGCGGCGACCGTGCGATCCCCCGGGAGCACCGCGCCCCGGAAGCGGTGGGGGCCCTCGATCTCCGAGTCGACCACGTGCAGCACCGCTTCGCCGGAGGCGACGGCGGGCTCACGGAGGGCGAATCGCAGCACCGCGACCGCCCACGCTCGGAGGTCTTCACTCAAGGGTGCACTCCCTGGCGGGCCCCCTTCCTACCTCAACCGGGCGCGGCACGTGTGGGCGGGCGCGTTAGGCACGGCGCCATCGAGAGGAGAGGGCGGTGTCGGGCTGGGTCTGGCTGGTGCTGGCGGGGGGTTTGGGCCTGCCTGGGCTCACGCTCCTCGTGATCGGGCTGCGGGCCTGGCTGCTGCCGCTGCCGCACCGTCGCTTCCTGGGGTTCCGGCCTCCGCTGGAGGCCCTCGTGCGGTGGCGCCTCGGTGGCTACGAGCACGTGTACACCGAGCCCGACGCCTCGCTTCCGGACCGGTGTGAGCGCACCCACCGGGTCGCGGTCATCGGCGCGGGGCTCGCCGGCATGGCCGCCGCCACGACGCTGGGCGAGCGGGGGGTCAGCGTCACCCTGCTCGACGCCAACACCTACCTGGGCGGAAAGATCGGCGCGTGGCCGGTCAGCTTCGCCGACGGCTCCGAGGCCATGGTCGAACACGGCTTCCACGCCTTCTTCGGCCAGTACTACAACCTCAACCGTTTCCTGCGAAAGCTCGGGGTCTTCCAGCGCTTCCAGCAGATCTCGGAGTACGCCATCCTCGAGCAGGACGGCACCAAGACCTCGTTCGCAGGCATGGAGAGCGCGCCGGCGCTGAACCTGGTGGACCTGGCGCTGGGTGGCATGTACGACTGGCGCGAGATCGTCCGGGACCCGGTCGCCAGCAAGCGCATGGAGCACCTGCTCCGCTACGACGTCGACACCACCTTCACCGAGTGGGACGACGTCACCTTCGCGGAGTTCGCCGAGCGGGCGAAGCTCTCGCCAGCGCTCGCCGTCACCTTCACGAGCTTCACCCGCGCCTTCTTCGCCGATCCCGAGAAGATGAGCATGGCGGAGCTCATCAAGAGCTTCCACTTCTACTACCTGTCCCACGACTGCGGGCTCGACTACGTCTTTCCCGTCGACGACTACCACGTCGGCGTGCTCGAGCCCTGGCGGGAGCACCTCGAGAAGCACGAGGTGGACATCCGCCTGGGCACGCCGGTCGGCCGGATCGAGCGGCGGGACGGGGGGTACCTGGTCGACGGCGACTGGTACGACGAGGTGATCCTCGCCGCCCATGTGCCCGGGGTGAAGCGGATCCTCGAGGCCTCCCCCGACCTCGCCGCGGGCGACCCCGACCTCGCCCGCCGCATGGGCGTCATCCGCGCCGGACAGCGCTACGCCATCGTGCGCCTGTGGCTCGACCGGGACGTCCGCG
>CALATR010000310.1 GCA_937891875.1 uncultured Pseudomonadota bacterium
CCCGCCCGGTCGCCGACGAGCCGGTCGGCGACCACCGCATCGTGCGCTGCGCCATCCATCCCGCCATCGGGGTCGCACGGGTGGGCGACAGCCCCGACGACTTCTACCTCGGGCCCGAGGTCGCCGATCCCCCGCCCGCCCCCCAGGACGGCTACCGCGACGCCAGCGGCCGCCTGCAGCGCCAGGGCGCCCGCTTCCGGATCTACGGCTACGACGCCGACGGCAACGTGGTCAAGGAGCTCACCGCCGCCGATGCACAGATCCGCTGGTCGGCCCACCTGGTGAACCGCAAGGCGGCCTGGTTCCGCTTCGACCGCGCCATGGACATCCCCGAGGCGGTGGGCCTGTCCGTGCCCCGGCGCAACGCGAAGATGACCAAGGACCGGCACCAGCTGGTCATCGACCCCGGCCAGCGCACGATCGCCGGCGCCTCGGCCACCCCCGTGCCCTTCGACGGCGGCACCTTCCTCGGCACCGAGGTCTACCTGGGCGAGCTGCGGACCGACGCCGCCGGTCGCCTGATCGTGCTCGGCGGCCGCGGGGTCTCGGGCTCGCCGACGAACGCGCCCATCTACCGGCCGGAGGACCCCCAGAGCTTCAACAACGCCGACGGCTGGCACGACGACACCGGCGACGGCCCCGTCTGCGCCACGGTCGTCGTGGGGGGACGGGCGATCCCCTGCGAGCCCGCGTGGGTCATCGTCGCCCCGCCGGACTTCGCCCCCGACCTGAAGGGCTGGCGCACGATGTACGACCTGCGGGTCGACGTCGCCCGGACAGAAGGCATGCTGCCCCTGCCCGACCGGCCGAGCTTCAGCGGGGACATCCTGCCCATCCTGCAGCGCCTGTCGGGACTGCAGTGGGTGAACGCCGGTTTTGCTGCCTATTTCGGGGCGGATGGCGCGCTCGACTTCCAGACGGACCAGGCCCTGATCCGCAAGCTGGCCCGCGCACCTGGCACCGCCGACCCCTACCGTGAGCTGCGCCGCACGGTGGCCAACAGCTTCCGCGCGGCCGCGTGGGGCGAGGGGGATCCGGGCACCTGGCCCTGGATCTACGGTGACGGCTTCGGCACGGCCGACAACAGCCTGCCCCAGGAGAACCTGACCCTGCCGCCGACCTGGGCCCACATGCTCGACCAGTGGGCGGACGGGAGCTTCGAGGCGGACTGGGACCCGAGTGCGGTGCCCAAGCGCCACCTCGCCGACGTGCCGGTCGCCGAGCAGCCCGCGATGCTGGACCGGGCCGCCCTGGACTTCTGCCTGGCCGACGCCTTCCATCCCGGATGCGAGATCACCTGGCCGATGCGCCACCAGAGCCTGTTCACGAGCCCCTTCCGGATCCGCCACGCGCCTCCCGGCAGCCCCGCCCCCGACCTGGGCTCGACCCTGACCCAGGACAGCGCCCTGGCGGTCGGCGGCCCGCTCTACGCCCAGCGCCCCGGGGACCTGACCCGCTGGATGGCGCTGCCGTGGCAGATGGACACCGCGTTCTGCCGCAGCGGGTACGACACCGACTACGACCCGTACCTGCCGACGTTCTGGCCGGCCCGGGTGCCCAACCAGGTGCTCACCCAGGACGCGTACGCCGTGCTGATGGACACCTCGAAGTCCCGGGACGAGCGGATCGCGGCGTTCCACCAGCGTGCTGGCTGGCTGCGGCAGCTCCCGAACGGGGTCACGCCCGCCGCCACCTGGATGGTCGAGCACTTCGGCCGCCAGGGCATGGTCGCTCGTCACCCCGGACCGGCCGATCTGCCCGAGATCCCCGACGCGGTCTGGGTCGAGGCCCTCCCCCCCGCGAGCCGCGCGACCGCCCGCCAGGCGCACGCGACGCAGCAGGCGCTCATCGCCGAAGCGCGCCAGGGGCCGGGATCCTCGCGCTGGGCGGAGGCCGGCTGGTCGAGTCCCGAGGAGGCGAAGGCCGCGTCCCTCATGCGCCGGCATGGCTCATGATCGCAGTCGTGGGGGCAGGGCTCGCTGGGGTGGCCAGCGCGCTCGCGCTCCAGCAGGCGGGGGCCGACGTGGTGGTGATCGGGGCAGACGCACCGGCGCGGCCCGCGGTGGGCGAGTCGCTGCCGGCCGCGTCCATGCGGATCCTCCGCGACCTGGGCGTAGCAGACGTGCTCGATGACGTGCCCCACCTGCGCTGCGCCGGGCACGCCTCCGCGTGGAGCGGACCGGAGGTCGAGACCCGCAGCGCGCTGCTCGATCCCGAGGGTCCGGGCTGGCTGATCGACCGGACCGCGTTCGACGCCGCCCTGCGCAGGAAGATGGAAGAACGCGGTATCTGCTGGCATCGCGCCTCGGTTCGGGCGGTCCGTCGGGAGCCGGACGGCGTCGCGCTGGTGACCGGCGGTGGCGTGCTCGACGCGGACGAGGTCATCGACGCCACCGGCCGCGCCGCCACCCTCGCGCGCTCGCTCGGAGCC
>CALATR010000311.1 GCA_937891875.1 uncultured Pseudomonadota bacterium
GCTGGTGTGAGGTCTTCGGTATCCTCCCAGAGAACGTGGTCGGTCACGATCAGGTTGCGCCGGGACGGAAGTCGGATCCGGGACCCGCATGGCCGTGGGCCTTGTTTCACACGGAGCTCCGAGCTGCCCTGGAACCCGGTCGCCCACATCTCTACGACCCCGACTACCTGCCTGCCGCGCGGATCCGTGCGATGCAGAGCCACCTTCGCAGGCTTGGCACCGATGTCGGACCGATCGATGGGATCTGGGGACGCCGGACTGATGATGCGCTGCGGGTGGCGCTCGGCCCGTCCGCGCGCTCTACGACCGTGACTCACCTGTGCGTCATGCTCGCCTCTGTGCGATGACTGGGCGGCTACCTGGCGGGAGTGCGGTGCGCCTACGAGGTCAGGAACGACCGTCGCTTTCGTCGCCGCAGCGTGCGGGCGGAAGACCGGTAGACGAGCCCGGAACGGACACCGTCTGAGAAATCTACCTCCACCGATCCCGTTCAGTACCTGATCGATGGGTGGCGCTCTGAAGAGTCGGTAGCGACCACCGGAGAGGGCTGGTAGCGTTCGCCAGGAAGTCGGGCTGCCGAGTTCGGCATGACGACACGCTAGTTCGCGCTCGGGGGAGGGGCAGAGACGAGACTGCGTCAGTCGCGGGACTACGCGTCGGGCCAGGAGTGTCGACCAGGGATTGACCTGGTGGGCGTACTGGTACCCGACGGGTGGCCGTGCCAGGGCGAAGTCCGCGTCGTGCCCGTGCTCTGAACGCTCAACTCCTTCGAGCGGAAAGTCCATGAGCTGTGACCACGTCCGAGGCACTGTTGTCATCGATGGAACGACCACCGCCATGGCTGGAGCGCGTGTCGTGCTCGGTGTGGCCCGTGGGGGAGGATTCGACGGCGCTCTGACGTGCGTCTCCGACGCCCTGGGCGGCTTCAGCTTCGACTTGCGCCAGCTTCCCAGCGGCAGAACGAGTCTCTACCACGACATTCGAGTGTTCGACGCAGACGACGTTCAGCTGGAGATCCACGGCGATGTGCGATGGCCGAGAGGCCAGGATCCCGGGCCGCTGCGGCTGTGTGCTACTCCGGCGAGCGACTGCCCGCCGCCAGACGAGTCGCTACCTCAAGATATGCCCCCCAGTACCGGCGTTTGGGGGGTCGTCCGCCACAAGGACGGCTCGCCGATCATCGCGACGGTCGAGCTGTGGGACACATCAGCGTCAGGTGAAACGCTGGTCGGAACTACCACTTCGGCCGGTGACGGTTGGTACGCGATCCCCGTGGCCGTCGGCACGGCGGCGGTGGTCAAGGCCAAGCACACCGGCACCTCTGCGCTGCTGGCCATCTCGCCGGCACACTTCTCCCCCGGTCCGAACCCACTTCGCATTGACCTTGATGTCTGCTCCGACGAGTTCCGCCGGAGCACGGAGTGGTCGCGCATCGAAGCGGCCGGCAATCCGGTCTTGAGTCCACTCACGGCTGACCAGGCGACGATGAGGCAGCTGGCGTTCATCTCCGGGAGCACGGGGTGGGCGTTCAATCAGGTCGCGACCTGGTCGCTGGCGCATCGCCTCGCGCTGACGCTGTCGGCGGATGCCGAGTCGCTCTACGGTCTGCTGCGGATGGGATTCCCCCGTACCACCCAAGGGATGGCGGCCAAGCCGGCGTCGACGGTGGGCCCTGCACTGTCGAAGGCCGTGCTCCGGAACATCATTGCTGCATCCAAGGCCGACGCGGCGAACGTAGCTTCCGTCACCTCGGCCCTTCGATCCGCCCTGCAGACTCAGCTGAACTCGACCAGGGACACCTCGATTGGCGAGATCCTGCGAGCGTCCGGGGTCCTGTCGCCTTCGCAGATCTCGGACTTCATCGATGCCTGGGTCGCCCACATTGGGGATGAGCCGACGTTCTGGGCCGACCTTCCGACGACGAAGCCCACGTCGTTTGGCGGCGCGGGAGGGCCGGCGGCCGTCGCGGAGGCACAGCGACTCCTGACCCTCGGTGCAATCGCCCTCTCCTTTGCGCCGATCGTCGAGCAGATCCTCGCCGTCATCCTGTCCAGCCCTGCCAGCGCCGTGGCGTCGCTGACCAGCGCACAGTGGGCGGCGATTGTCGCGGGTTTGGCTTCGTTGCCCGCGGGGCTGCCTGACACCGTTCCAGACCAAGCCGCGTACCTCGCCGAGCTCCTCGCGGAGCACGCGGAGCGGTTCTTCCCGTCGGAGACGGCTCGAGAGCAGCTGGTAGTTGGCATTGGCACCGGGCACGTGCTTGAGCCGGCCAAGGACTTCCTCACGGCCAACCCGTCGTTCCGCATCGCGGACTCGCGCGTGGACTCGTTTTCGGGCACCGCTGGCGAAAAGGCGGCGGCCAAGCGGGCCCAGCGGCTCTACCGGGTGGCCCCGGGCGTGGGTCGCGCAGCAGCGATCACGACGCTGGCGGAGCAGGGATTCGACTCGGCACAGAGTGTCGCGGCGATGACGAAGGGGCGGTTCCTGGAGTTGCAGGAGGCGCGGGCCGCTGCGTCCAAGTCAGCCCTCGACCTTGAGACTGCCACACAGGTCGTCCGCAACGCGCAGTGGCTGCAGTCTCTCAGCACCTCCCTCTACATGGCAGGACACGCCGCAGAATCTGGCGACTACGCATTCGGCCCCGAAGCCGCGTCCCCGCCATCTACGGGGACTGACCCTGACTGGGCAGGGGTCTACGCTTCGGGTGCAGACTGCTCGTGCGAGCAATGCCGGTCGGTGCATGGCCCGGCGGCCTACCTGTTCGATCTCCTTTACTGGCTGGAGGTTCGGCCGGTGTCCCATCCCGCAGATCCGGATGCTCCGGATTCCCTGCTGGACCGACTCACCGAACGCCGACCGGACCTCGTCGAGATCAAGCTCAACTGCGAGAACGCGGAGACGCCTCTTCCGTACGTGGACCTGGTCCTCGAGGCACTGGAAAGCGCGGTCGCCAACGGTGGTGACGTGGGGGCAGACGCGGGCAACCAGACAACGATGGACGCAGCGGATCTGTTGGCGGCTCCGGAACATCGAAACGAGGATGCCTACACGACCAGCGGCGCTTCGAAGAAGCTCGACGAGGACACCGCTGCGATCTCGCTGCCGTTTCACCGTCCACTCGAAGAGGCGCGGGCGTTCCTCCAGCACATTCAAGCATCCCGATTGGCGATCCTGGCGGCCTATGAAGACCTGCCCTCCATAGACGTCGACGACCTCGCTGAAGAGGCCCTCGGGTTGTTTGCGGAGCGGGTAGCGACGATCACGACCGGGGTCTCGGGTACCGAGGGCGACTTCTGGCCTGTCGCTACGGCCAGCTTGACGAACGTCACCACGTTCCTGCGCGCATCGGGCCTCTCGTGGCCGGAGACGCTCAACGTGCTTCATGCCCGCTATGCGAACCCGAGGACTTGGGACGGGGCCGTCTGGACCTACGACTTGATGGTCGCAGCCACCGATCCTTGCGACCTGTCGACGTTCACGATCGTGCAGACGTCGGGTGGAGCGGCACCAACAGACAACCAGTGGACGCGCGTGCGTCAGTTCGTCCGGCTGCTGGCGGCGACCGGTTGGACTCCCCGTCGCCTCGACTTGGTCCTGCACGCGATCGACGACAGCTACGCTGGCGAGTGGCTGGACACCGCGGCCAATTGGCTACGTCCGATTGCCGACGTCCACTTGCTCGCGGCAGAAACGGGCATGGCTGCAGAGGTCATTGCGACGACCTCTGCCTCGGCGATCGACACCTACCCGGATCTGGACGGTCAGCCGTCCCTCTACGAGACCGTCTTCCTGTCGCCCGCAGTCCTCGGAGTGGATGATCCGGCTCGCGCGAGTTTCGCATTGAACGCGCAGGGGACCGAGATCGCGGTCAGCGTGGCGCTGTCTGCGGTCCAAGAGGCCGTCGCTGGTGCGCTGGGGGTGAACCAAGAGGAGCTACAGCGCCTTGTTGACGCGGTGCTTCCCGTGTCGGCTGGCCTGACCATCGCGAATCTCACGACGCTCTACGCGTGGGTTCAGATCGGACGACTCACAGGTCTTTCGCCAACGGATGCCGTGGCGTTCTCCGATCTGGCTTCGCTGAACCCGCGCTCGGTCGGCGCTGGACTCGCAGATCTCCGCGATCTGCGCAGCCTGGCGAATCGACTCTCCGCAGCGGGTTGGTCCGTCTCCGAGCTTCGGTACGTTCTGACGAGCACCGTGGTGCCGGAGGCTGCTCCCACCGGCGCGTTCCTTCAGCAGACCTTGGGGCGGATCCGCGACGCCGCCACCAAGGCCACGACCCATCTCACGGAGGACTCCACGGAGGCTTCAGCACGGCAAGCGGCTCTCGAGGCGGCGGCAGACGCCCTCGGGCTGCCCCCGGAGGCCTTGGCTCGGACCCGGTCTCATACGTGGTCAGGATTGCCCACGTTGGCGGTCAACACTTCGTTCCACGTCGTCGAGCAAGGCGAGCTGACCATCTCTGCGGAGAGCACGGCGGCCCCGGCCGGAACGAGCATTCTGGTCCCCATCGGCACGTCCGTTGCGCCCAAGGGAGGGGGCTCCGCGGCCAGTTTGGGGGAGAGCCGGCCGATGACCATGCAGGCCTCCGCGACGGCCAGCGTCACCGCCTTGGTCCTTCCTCCCGGCACGCCGTGGACCGTGTCCGCGTCGGGTGCGGACCAGGTGGACGCCGGGACCGCTGTCGAGGCGAGTCAGGTGGAGCTTCCGGCCGGCACACCCGTCGCAGATCAGGAAGATGGGACCG
Organism: uncultured Pseudomonadota bacterium; assembly: GCA_937891875.1. Classification (GTDB taxonomy): domain Bacteria; phylum Myxococcota_A; class UBA796; order UBA796; genus REDI01. The sequence continues at coordinate 4,748 of CALATR010000311.1, forward strand.
AGTGGACGCTCACGTCGGCAACTACGGTGCAGGTGTTGACGCCACGCCTGGCTTTCACGACTTCTGCAGCCCACGAGGGGACCATTGCGTTCGCAAGTAGTCCGCCCAACCCCGACTTCGTCAGGCGCTTCCTCCGAGATGAATTCGTGGGTTCGGCGGGTCCCGTCGACGATCCATACGGTGATCTCATTGATGGAGGTGTGTTCGCCGACGACTTCTCCTGGGTGCGTGCCCTGTACAAGGTGAGCTTGATTGCGAGCAAGCTCGACCTGGAGGCGTCGGAATGGCGGTGGTGGCTGGACGAGACTGCCAGCGCCAGCTGGGACCTCGCCCTCGCGTCCGGCACGTCAGGGTCGTCCGCACCTTCGTACTCCTTCGCCCAGCTCGTTCGTCTGTTCGATCTGTTTGGACTCCAAGCCGATCTGCGCGATGGTGAACCGTCGTTCGCGAGCATTCTGGAGTTGGGCTCTGCGATCCCCGGGGGAGGCTCGGCGGAAGTCGACGCGTTTGCTGCTGCATTGGCGGAGCGCTCTGGCTGGCCAGCGGACCAGATCACATCCGTGGCTGGCCAGACCGGCTCATCTCCTGTTGACGTCCCTGGACTCGAGGCGCTGTTCGACCGAATGGGCCTCGTTCGGAGGACCGGCGTTTCGCCAGCGGCCCTGTTGGGTTGGGCGGTCCCCGCCACCGATGTGACGTCTTCGATGAGTGCAGCGGTGGTGGACGCTGCGCGCGGGAGGCACGCGGGCGAGGAGTCCTGGCGCTCCGCCGCGCGCCCGGTTCGCGACGTTCTTCGCAAGCGGCAGCGAGACGCTCTGGTGGCTTGGTTGATGGCGCACCCGCCTACCGGCGTGACGTTCGACACTCCGGACGACTTGTACGAGCACTACCTCATCGACGTGAGCATGAACCCTGAACTGCTCACCAGCCGGATTGTCCAGGCATCCGCGACGGTTCAGCTGTTCATTCATCGCCTCATGCTCGGATTGGAGAGAGAAAGCCCCAGCGGAGCGATGATCTTCGAGCCAAACGGCGAAGACCGCGAGCAGTGGGAGTGGGTGCGTACGTACCGGGTGTGGGAGGCCGGGCGCAAGGTGTTTCTCTACCCGGAGAACTGGATCGAACCCGAGCTTCGCGACGACAAGACGCCGTTCTTCCGAAAGCTCGAGCAAGAGCTCTCGGAAGGCGACATCACCGAGGAGCGCGTCGAGAAGGTGGCGATTGGCTACCTGGAGCGCCTCTCCGACGTCGCCAACATCGAGGTACTCGCCTTCCACCACCAGGTCGAAGCGCTGGACGCCGTTGGCGGGGACGACATCGATGTCCTGCACGTGGTTGGACGGACGCGGGCAACGCCGTCGACCTATTGGTACCGGCGACTGGAGAACGACAGTCGCTGGACTCCGTGGGAGGAGGTGGATTGCGGCGTGGAAGGGCAGCATTTGGTCCTGACCACCGCGGGTCGACACGTGACGCTCGTTTGGGCGGTGATCGAAGAGGCCGCCGATCTCTCCAATGCCGGCACCGCGCTGCAAGCGCGTGTCTACGTGTCCGAGCGCCGGAACGGAGCATGGACCCCCCCGAGAGTCTCTCCGCCTGTGCCTGCAGGGGACGTGGAGGCCGCTACCCGCCTCACGGTGTACCAGGCGAGCGGAGGAAGTGGCCCTCGCGTTCGAATCGAGCAGGACCTGGACGCGTGCTTGGTAGGCGCAGACGGGGGGCCGCTCTACCCCGACGGCTATGAGTCTGGGTGCGGGGCGGTCGATGTCCGTGCCGAGCTGTACTTGGACGCCTGCACGGGGATGTTCGCTCCGGCGTCACCGCCCGCCACGCTCTTGCCGCGCCGCGATGCTGGCGTCGGTCTTGGCTGGAGTGCATCCCAGTACTGGTTCGACATCGCCAATCGTGCGCTCTCGGTGTACGACCCGGACGTAGCGCCAGCCACTGAAGCGCTGACGGTCTGGTGGCAGGAGGCCGAGGACGGCATGCCCAAGGACGGGGCGGTCCGCCTCCCCGCGCCGTTGCTTGCAACGGCCGGGATGGCAGGCGTGGTCGTGCCGAGCTGGACCCATGACTTCGTCTCGCAGTCGAGCTTCTTCACGCAGCAGCCGGGACGGTCGTGGTTTGTCCGCGTGGAGAGTACCGGCAACCTTCCGCCAGCCGGCGACCATGCCGTCTCCCAGGTCATGTCGTTGTCACGGGGGGTCTACGCTCCAGGCGACCCCGAGAACAACAACCCCGAGCCCATCGAAGACCTGGCGCCGCTGACCCACGACTACCTGAGGCTCGACTCCGACCTCGTCGTGTCTGGGATGACGGACTGGCTCGGGCGCTTCGACATGCTCAATGCTGGCGACCAGCCCGCGGCTCCACCTGCGCTCTACCGGTTCTCGATCTTCTACCACCCCCTTTGCTGCGCGTTCACCGACGCGGTGAATCGCGGGGGGATCTTCGCGCTCCTGGACCCCGTTCCGTCGGGTCCTGAGACTCGCCTCGCCTCCGGCAGCCTTCGCAGACAGGCGGCCATCGGGACCTTCGACTTCGAGACCAATCTGACGCCGAACCCGGTGCTCACGGAGTACAGCCGCGCCATTGAGGATATCGACTTCAGCGAGGACGGGGCGTACTCCCAGTACAATTGGGAGCTGTTCTTCCACATGCCCATCTTCGTGGCCCGCCGCCTGTCAGACGGAGGGCACCACGACCAGGCCATGAAGTTCCTGCACGCCGTTTTCGATCCTCGGGTCGGCGACGATGACGTCCCATCCGCTTCGCCCTGGACGGGGCCGGCGAGGTGGTGGAAGGTGGCGCCACTCATGCAGGCGGTCTCAAAGCCAGTCACCGACTGGATCGAATTCGTGGGAGGGGATGCCGACGCGATGGCTGCGTTTGACCGGCAGGTGGACGCTTGGCGCGAGGATCCGTTCAACCCCCACCTCATCGCGCGTCTGCGCCCTGGCACCTACCAGCGCGCTGTGGTGATGCAGTATGTCGACAACCTCATCGCCTGGGGCGATGCCTTGTTTGGCCAAGACACGCTCGAAACGCTCAACGAGGCGACACAGCTGTATGTCTTTGCCCTTCAAGTGCTCGGTCAGCGTCCAGAGCGTCCCAAGAGCAGCGCGCCGGCCGCGGCGAAGACGTTTGCCGAAGCGCAGTCGGATGCTGTGGTCGACCGTTTCCGCAACGTCGTGTTCGAGAACTCCTACACGGGAGAAGTCTCGGCTCCTGTCGGTGGGTCCGCCGTCGTCACGTTGAACGGAAGCGTCGCCTTCCCCTACTTCTGCGTGCCGCGGAACCCGGAGCTTCAGTCGTACTGGGATACGCTGGAAGACCGCCTGTTCAAGATCCGCAACGGCATGAACATCGACGGCGTGGTGCGCTCGCTGCCGTTGTTCCAGCCGCCCATCGACCCGGCACAGCTCGTGCGCGCTGCGGCGGCCGGACTGGACATTTCAAGTGTCGTGGCGGGCCTCACCGCTCCTCGTCCGCGGCACCGTTTCGCTGCGCTGCTGGCGCGGGCTCAGCGTCTCGCGAGTGGGGTGGGAAGCCTCGGACAGGCCCTCCTTTCAGCACTCGAGAAGAAGGACGCGGAAGCGCTCGCCAAGATGCGGCAAGGGCACGAGGTGCAGATGCTCGACCTCGCGGTGGAGACGCGCAAACTGCAGCTGGATGAAGCCAAGGAGGCACTGGCCGGTGTCCTGCTGTCCCGGGCGACGGTTGAAATCCGGCGTTCCTACTACGAGGCGCTCATGGACGCCGGCTGGCTCGCAGAGGAGGCGAATGCGCTGTCGCTCTCGACGTCTGCGGATCTCGCGCAGGTGATGAGCGGTGTGTATTCCACCATCGGGTCGATCGCTGGGTTGTTCCCCGACGTGAGCGGTCCGGTTCCCCCCAAGGTCGAGACCGGAGGCCAGCAGGCCAGCCGGGTCATGTCGGCCTACAGCGCGATCTACTCGACGCTGGCGTCCGCTGCCCGAGCGCAGGCAGCGTTCCTGACCACGACGGGCGGGTATCGCCGGCGTGAGCAGGAGTGGAGCCAGCAGCTGGCTCTCGCAGAGTCCGAGCTTGCGCAGGTCGACAAGCAAATCGTCGCTGCGGAGATCCGGGTGGAGATCGCCGAGAGGGAGCTCGCGAATAGCCGTGAACAGATCAAGCACTCCAAGCAAGTGCAGGCCTTCTACGAGAAGAAGTTCACCAACCAGGACCTCTACGCGTGGATGTCGTCCCAGCTCACCGCGCTGCACTTCCAGCAGTACCAGCTGGCAGTGGCGGCAGCTCGGAAGGCTGAGGCGTCGTTCAACTACGAGCGGGCCCGCAGCGACGAGTTCATCGGCGCTGCCCACTACGATCGTGGAAGGCAAGGACTGCTTGCCGGCGAACGGCTCGTCGCCGACCTCGATCGCATGGAGGCTGCGCACTACGAGCACTACCCGCGTGAGCACGAGCTGGTGAAGCACATCTCCGTCCGAAGGCTCGATCCGCTTGCGCTCGTGCGACTGAGGGCCACAGGGGAGTGCTTCATCGACCTCCCGGAGGCCATCTTCGATCTGGACTGCCCCGGCCACTACCTGCGCCGTCTGCAGCACGTGTCCGTGACCATCGCGTGCGTTTCGGGGTCCAATGCCAACGTGAACGCGCGCCTCACGCTGCACGCGTCGAAGGTGCGTCGGACGAGCACGGGTGAGCTCGAGCTGGAGGCGACGCGGGAATACCCCTCGGTCACCACCAGCACGGGCGTCGAGGACGCTGGTCTGCCGATCTCCGGTGGCGGGGGTGGTGCCGATCAGCGGTTCCTCCCGTTTGAGGGCCGTGGTGCTGTTTCGCTTTGGCACCTGGCATTCTCAAACCAGGAGTACCGGCAGTTCGACTGGGACAGCGTCACCGATGTCGTGCTCCACGTTCGCTACATGGCTCGCGATGGGGGGGCTTCGGTCCGGACATCGACGCTGACTGCTCTCCCGGCGGCGCTGGACGCACTCCGAGGAGGGTTCAAGGACGCCGTGGGAACCGAGAAGACCAGCGAGCACGCGGTCGTGGCCATCAGCGCGAGGAGGGACCAGCCCGATGACTGGTACGCCGCACAGCAGGCTGGTTCGAGCGACATGACCTTCAACGTAGGGAACTCGTTCTTGCCGTACTTCGCGACGGGCAAGGTCGATGCGGTCGCAAAGGTGCACGTCGTGTGTGTGGGGGGAACCGGGGCCCCAACGGGGGTGACCGTGACTGGCCCTGGAGGGACACCTGCGGGGCAGTCCGTGACTCTGACCGAGTGGCCGTCGTCTGGATCTCAGGCGCGACATGGGGAAACCACCTCGTCGTGGCACACCAGCTGGCCAGACACCGTCGCACTCTCTGCGCTGACGGACGGCGCTGCGGTGTCAATGGCGGACCTGGATGACATCTTGTTGGTCCTGGAATTCTCCGTGTCGTGAGCGACGCCACCGTCCCCTGCACCCGCCCGCGAGTGTTCGAGGAGAGTTCATGCAGCCCCCAGGCTCCCGCGACCCAGCCGCCGACAAGCCCAACCCCTTCGCGCGCGCGGAGACGCCAGCAGCTTCGCGCAACCCTGCCCAGGACGCCCGCGACGGGCAGGGAAGCGGGGGCGGTCCACCCGGCCCCGATGGCGGTGCCGAGGACCGGTTCCTCACGCCCGCCCCGTCGGTCTCGCTGCCCCAAGGTGGTGGCGCCATCCGCGGAATTGGCGAGACGTTCCAGGCAAACCCCGTCACCGGCACCGCGGGCATGTCCGTGCCCATCGCAGTCAGCCCCTCGCCACGGGGCCTGGCTCCCCAGCTCTCGCTCTCCTACGACTCTGGCGCAGGCAACGGCCCGTTCGGTCTGGGATGGCAGCTCTCCACGGCCTCCATCCGTCGCAAGACCGACAAGGGGCTTCCGCGCTACCGCGACACGCCGGACGGCCAAGGCGAGTCCGACGTCTTCCAGCTGGCTGGCGCCGAGGACCTGGTGCCCTGGCTCGACGGCTCCGGCGCGCCGTTGATGCGCACTGCCACAGAAGACACGGTCACCTACACTGTCCTTCGCTACCGCCCACGCATCGAGGGGGCCTTTGCTCGCATCGAGCGTTGGACCAGCCAGGCCACCGGCGACGTACACTGGCGCACGCTGACCGGGGACAACACCTGGCGGATCTTCGGCCGGTCAACCGCCGCCAGAGTCGTCGATCCCGACGATTCGACACGGGTCTTTCAGTGGCTGCTTGAGGAGGTCCAGGACGAGCGTGGCAACGTCATGGTCTTCAGCTACAAGGCCGAGGACCGCGCCAACGTCAGCGTGTCGGAACCAGCCGAGCGTGCCCGCGGGCTGGCCGGTCACCAGGCCACCTTCACCTACCTGAAGTCCATCGACTACGGAAACAAGTCGATGGGGACGGCGTCTGGCGGGTTCCACTTCCGCGTCGTCTTCGACTATGGCGAGCACACGGCCAGCCCGCCGACGGCGTCCGAGGACAGTGACTGGCCGGTCCGTGCCGATCCGTATTCCACGTTCCGCCCCGGCTTCGACCACCGCTGCTACCGGTTGTGTCAGCGCGTTCTCATGTTCCACGACTTCACGGAGCTGGGGACCGGGTGGACGCTCGTGCGCTCGACTGAGTTCGTCTACGACGAGCAGCCCCACTGCACCAAGCTGACGTCAGTGACCCACCGCGGCTGGAAGAAGGACGGTTCGAGCTGGACCAACCAGGCCCTGCCGCCCGTTGCCTTCACCTACACCCAGGCGGAGGTCGACAGCCAGGTGCGGTTCGTCGATGGCGTGGAGGATCTGCCTACGGCGCTGGATGTCAGCCAATACCAGTGGGTCGATCTCGATGGTGAGGGCCTGACTGGCCTGCTCACCGAGCGGGCGGGCGCTTGGTTCTACAAGCGCAACGACGGCCAGGGCGCGCTGGGCCCGATGCGCCGTCTCGGGAGTCGGCCAGCCGTGTCGCTGCGAGGCAGCCGCCTCATGGATCTGGACGGCAACGGTCAGCTCGACGTGGTGCAGATCGCCCGACCGCCCAAGGGATTCTACGAGCGGGACGTTGACGGGGGCTGGGAGTCTTTTCGGGCGTTCAAGCGCGTTCCCAACGTCAATCTCGACGATCCCAACTTGCGCATGTTGGACCTGGATGGAGACGGTAATGCGGACGTTCTAATCA
>CALATR010000312.1 GCA_937891875.1 uncultured Pseudomonadota bacterium
AGTCGTAGTGGACGGGCGGGTCGGTGTCGGTGTCGGTGTCGGTGTCGGTGTCCTGGGCCGTGTCCGTGTCCGTGTCCATGAGGTCGCCGGTGTCTGGCTCGGTGTCCGCGGGGCAGGCGGCCGCCAGGGCGGCGAGCGCAATCCAGGATGCAGGTCGCATGGGGGTCCTCCGGCCTGGTCTTGACCTGGAGGGCGCCCGTTCTGACATGGCAGCACACGATCTCGCCCGCCCTCGGGAGGAGCGCTCGCCGCCTCCGCTCGGGCAGGCTCGGTGGAGGTGTCGCTCGGGGTGGGCGTCGGCGCGGTCACCCGCACGTGGTTTGGGGGTGGATCAGCGCTCGAAGATGCGGACCGTAGAGGTGATGTCGCCCTCCCAGTTGGTGAAGAGCACCGCGACCCGGTCTCCGCCGACGCCGACGACGCGAGACGCGCGATAGTCAGCCAGCTCCGGATCGCCGTCGATGTTGGCGACCAGCTCCAGCTCGGCGTCCCAGGTCTCGAGCCAGTACACGTTGCCCATCGATACGACCCAGAACCCCTCGCCCTCGGCAGCGATCGTGACCCCGTACGACCCCGGCGGCAGGTCCAGCTCGTGCTCGTGCTCGCCGTCCGTGAGCACGTTGCGCCGGCCTGCCACTTCGTAGCGGACGAAGAACGCGCTGTTCGGATCCGAGGGCATGATCGCCACGCGGCCAAGCGCCAGGCGCTCCTCGGTGCGGACCGCGTCGAGGCGCTGGCGCACCAGACGGCCGTTCTCCTCGTCGACCACGGCGATGCCGGGCTGACCGGGAGGGCCGAACGCCGCGGCGTTGCCGTCCCTGGGGACGTCCTCGAACGAGAGCAGTCCAGACGGCTCCAGGTCCAGGTCCAGCAGCAGGACGTCGAGCTGCTCGTCGGTCCAGTCCTTCGGCAGGAAGAAGCCGTCGCGGGTCAGTCCCCAGCTCCCGACCCATGCTGCGGGCGCCGAGACCGTGACCGGATCACCGAGGGGCTCGGCGTCTGCGTCGAGGTACTGGGCACGGGTGGTGCCGTCCGCGATGGTCCCGAGCAGGAGGCGATCGTGACCTGTGAAGAGGTAGGCCTGGTTGCCCCCACCGGTCCCAACCCTTCGCCACACCGGTGCGTCCTCCCCCGAGCAGTCCAGCGGTGCCCACAGCGCCGGTTGGTGGGTTGTGTCCTCCCGTTCGACGGACATCGCCGACATCCACAAGCGCCCTTCGAAGTTGACGAAGGAGCGCGGGATGGTGTTGTAGAAGCCCTGCGGAGGGTCCGCGCGGATCCGCGCCGCGCCGGGGCACGCCTCGGGGGAGGTGTAGGCGTAGGGCACGGCGTCTTCGGTGTCCGTCTCGCCGGGGACCTCGGTGTCGGTGTCTGCGCCGCCGCACGCGATGAGCCCGACGAGGGTGAGGGCGAGGCGCGGAAGATGCAGGTTCATCGTCCCTCCTCCGTCCGCAGCTCGTCAAGCCCGACCGCGCGGATCTCGTAGCCCCAGCCATTGTCGACATCCGCGGCGTAGACCACGTGTGCGTCACCCAGTGCGCCCAGGCGCGTGGGGCAGCCCGGTCGCGTGTCCAGGAGATTGCCGATCGCCGGGGAGTCCGGATCGGCGGTCAGCTCGGCGAGCATGCAGAACGTCCCGCCGTCCCAGTCGTTGTTGTTGCTGAGGACGAGGGTGTCGCCCACCGGCACCACCTCGACCTGCTCCATGTTGCTCGGGAGCAACAAGGTCGACGTCCCCCCGAGGGGCTGAACCAGGAGCTGGCCGACGCCGTAGTGCGCATACAGGGTGCCGTCGGACCCCTGGAACAGGCCGGCCTTGCCGAACGTGTCCAGCGAGCCCACCTGGACCGGCTCGTCGCCGACCGTCGCGTAGTAGACCTCGGCGACCCAGTCGTCGTCGCGGTCCTCGCTGAACAGGAGGTGGAGCGCCTCCCCATCCCAGGTGAGCTGGCCGGGACGGTTGAGCCAGCCCTGCCGGGGGTAGCTGCCCCCGGGCACGATCTCGGGCGCGTGGTCCGGGCCGAAGGAGAGCACGTGCAGGGTCAGCGCCTCCGCCTCGTCCTCCGCGGTCACCGCCATGAACCAGCCCGCGTCGGTGGCCAGGATCTGGCTGCCGTAGACCTGGTTCGCGTCCGGGAACTCGACCGATCCCGCTCCCAGCTCCGCGCCGGTCTCGGCGTCGTAGAAGGCGTAGCGCATGGCGAGTGGCCACTCCGGCTCGGGGCGGGGCAGCCAGCTCACCGCGACCACGCCGTCGTCGATGACCAGGTCATTGACTGCGTTGATGTTGCCTTCTGGCTGCAGTGGGATGGCGGACATCAGCGTCTGGCCCCGACAGTCCATGCGGTGCAGGGTGCCGACCAGCTGGCGCGGCTCGTTGTGGCCCCAGGCGTACCAGAGCCCGCGGCCGTCGAAGGCCAGGGCGGCGAGCTGCTTCTCGTCGACCGTCACCGGGTCCGCGCTCAGCGCGGCTGCGCAGGCCTCCGCTGGGGTCAGGTCTTCGGTGTCGGGATCCGTGTCGCGCTCGGTGTCGGAGTCGGTGTCCGGGTCCTCGTCGCGGGGGTCGTTTCGCTCGGCCTGGCAGGCGGACACGGCGAGGGTGAGTGCACACAGCAAGGAAGCAAGTCGCATGGGGGTCCTCCGGCCGTGGATTGCGCGTGAGGGCGCCCGTTCTGACATGCCAGTACACAATCCTGCTGCGAACGTGCTCGCCGGGCACGGATCGCCGTGCTTCAGGTGTCTGACCAGGCGGGGTATGCACCTCGCGCGTGTAGGAGAGAGTTCATGGTCCGCCGCTTCCGCGCCCTCGCCGCTGCCGTTGCGCTCGCCCTCGGGATGAGCGCGCTCGCCACCCCCGCTCGGGCTGGCTCGGTGGAGGTGCCGCTCGAGGTTGGCGTCGGGCCGGTCACCCACACCTGGTTCGGTGCCGTCGGCGTCGATCAGCCGCTTCATCCCGGTATCCTCATCACGACCGATGTGGTGCTCGACCGCCGGTGGCTGCGGGAGCACAGCGACGAGGTGCCCGCCCGCTGGCGCTCGCGGATCAGCGAGGTCGACGAGATCCGCATCCGCCCGCTGTGGTTCCTGCCCGAGAGCCTCATCCTGTCGCCCAAGACCCAGCGCACCGGCATGATCGGCGCCTCGTGGCGCCCCTTCGCCTTCGGCGTGCCCTTCATGGTCACCCCGGTCCGCCTGTCGGCAGAGGTCGGCACCCGCCTGACCGCCGCCTACGTCTGGACCGACGTCCTCCCCAACGACGTCGCCCCGAAGAACACCTTCTTCCTGCGTCCCGGCGTAGACCTCACCGCCGACGCCATCTTCCCCCTCACCGACACCCTGCGCATCCGCCTCGGCGCCGACGCCCAGGCCTACATCCCCCAGGGCTTCGGCACGTTCGGGATCGGCAAGCAGAAGGAGCGCATGGCGTTCCTGATGCGGGGGTTCGTGGAGGTGCGGGTGAGGGTGCCGGTGGAGGTGAAGAGGTAGCCTCGCGGAGCACGCTCCGCTGGCGGGGAGTCGCGGTGCCGCGGGCGAGGGATCGGAGGGGCGGGTCACGATCCGCTGGCGGGGAGTCGCGTTGCCGCGTGCGGGGGATCGGAGGGGCGGTCCCTGGTCCATGGTCTCTGGGGCCCACTGCGGGCAGGGGCTGCTGGCAGGCGTCATCTCGGCTCCGCGGCCGGGTTCGTGGCTCGCTGCAGCTGGGGCTCGACCGCGCGCCCCACCGTCCCGTCGGAGTCACCGGGCCCCGGAGCAACGGACTTCGAGCCTTCGGCCACCCGTTCGGAGAGGGCCCCAGAGACCAGCGACCAGAGACCGCCCCTCCACTCCCCTGATCGAAGCCACGCGACGCTGCGCTGCGGTGACCGTCGCAACGGGACTCCCCGCGAGCGGATCGGAAGCCGCCACCGCGCTGTCCGCGCCACCGCGACTCCCCGCGAGCGGATACGAATCTGCCCCTGACCCCTACAACCCCCGCGCCCGCACGATCGGCACCGCCACCCGCTCCATCGCCTCCCGCAGCACCGTCCACGCTGCCCGACGCCGCAGCGGCAGGTGGGTGGTGTCGACGAAGGTGTGCTCCAGCACGCTCTCGGCGCGGCGGTTGCGCTTGAAGCTGGCCGCGCCGGCGGACTGGTGGAGGATGAGGTCGCGCTCGAGGGCGCTCTCGATGAGGAGCTGCGAGCACATGCGGTACAGGCCGACCTCGATGGGCAGGCTCGTGTCGTAGCCGAACAGGGGTGTGGTCATGAAGCCCGCCCGGATGACGAAGCCGACCACCCCGTCCAGGCGGCCGTCCTTGCACAGGGCGCGCACCGTGAGGCCGCCGGCGAGGGCCATGCGCACGAAGGCGTCGGTGAACCAGGGGTTGTGCTTGCTGTACTTATCCAGGTACAAGGCGTCATACAGCGCGCGGAGGCGCGGGGCGTCCCCGTCCGTGAGTCCGTCCGCGTCGACCACCTCGTACCCGCTGTCGCGCAGGAGCCGCCGGTCGCGCTTGATGTCGCGCGCCCCGCGGTGGTGGCGATCCCGGGGGTCCCACACCCAGCAGCTCCGGGCCGGCACGCCCTGGTAGCCGAGGCCCGCCAGGTGCTCCGGGAGGGGCTCGCCGCGCCAGGCGTGCACGCTGCGCCAGGCGTGGGCGTGATCGGGCCAGCGGTCCCGTAGCAGGCGCTGGATCGCGGCCACAGTCCCGCGGGACAGCTCGGGGTGCAGGTTGGTCGACAGGAGCCAGTTGTCGACGTGCACCACCCGGTCGATGCGGCCGGCCCGGACCATGGCGCCCAGTCCGCCGATCGCGCCCTTGAGGCTCGCCCGCAGCACCCCCGAGTCGACCTCGCGCAGCTCCTCGGCGGCATAGTCGATGTAGGCGTTGCGGGGACTGACGACCCAGGCGTTGGTCTCGCCGCCCGGGTTCACCGTCAGCGGCAGCACGTGTCCCTCGGCGATGAGCACGCGCAGCTCGGTGTGCACGTTGCCCACGTAGGGCGTGACCCCGTCGCGGAGCATCGGCTCCAGGAACGTCCGCGCCCAGGGCCCGTCGCGGAGGTCATCCCAGGGGATCGGCTCGCCCGGCTCGACCAGGCGGACCTCGCTCACCCGCGGGCCCAGGCCAGGAATGCGTCGGGATCTGCGGCGATGCGTTCGAGCAGGCCCTCGGGCACGAGACCGGCGCGCAGCTGCACGTGCACCGGGTCGCAGCCGAGGATGGCCGCCAGGCGGGCCAGGCTGTCGGCGGACAGGGACTTCTCGCCCCGCTCCACCCGGCTGATCCAGCTGCCGGTCACGCCGAGGCGATCAGCGAGGTCCTGCTGGGAGAGGCCGTGCACCCCGCGCTGGGTCCGGAGCCACCCGCCGAAGGTCGGCGTCTCGGGCTGCACTTCGGCCGGGACCGTCGGGCGGGCCCCCGGCTTGGCGCCGATGGCGTCCGCATCGTCCGAGCTGTCCTTCGACCAGCTGAGCCGCGCCCACGCGTTGTGGTTGTGGATCGACTCCAGGTTGTCGGCGACCACGGTGACGTGCTCCACGCCGGGCAGCGCGCGGGCCGCCAGCAGGGTCTCGCGGACCAGGTCCTCGACGAAGCGGGGGTTGTCGTAGGCCTGCTCGGTGACGTGCTTCTCGTCCTCGCGCTTGAGCAGGGCGTACACCGGCGCACTGGCCGCGCCCTCGATCGCGTCGACCACGTCCTCGATCCACACCATCTGTCGGCCGCGCACGGTCACCGCGACGCGGCTGCGCTGGTTGTGGGCTCCGTACGCCGAGATCGCCTTGCTGCACGGGCACAGGCTGGTCACGGGCACGTCCACGGTGAGCGCGAACTCCAGCGTCTCGCCGTGCAGGCTGGCGTCGAAGGTCGCGTCCACGTCCAGCAGCGAGGGCACGCCGGAGACGGGAGCCTCCTTGCGCACGAAGTAGGGGAAGCGGGCGAGCAGGTGCACGTCGTCGGCGTCGAGGCGGCGCTGCAGCTGGGCCAGCAGATCGGGCAGGGTGCGCAGGGACAGCTCGCCGCCGGAGTGCTCCAGCACCTCGACGATGCGGCTCATGTGGGTGCCGCGCCGATCGGCGGGCAGGCCGACCGACACGTCCAGGGTCACGACCGTGCCCTGCACCTGCTGATCCCGGTCCAGCACCCGCACGGGCCAGCGCAGATCCCGGATGCCGACCTGATCGATCGCCAGGCCCCGGACGTCCTCGTCCGCAGCATGATCGGGCAGGGCATCGCGCACACAGTGGTTCATCACGCCTCCGGGGGGCCGTCTATGACGTTTACCGGATTGGTCAAGGGTGGGGTGACCACGGGGGTTCAGGGGAGCGATCGAGGACGTGGCGGGACCGGTTGCGCTGGCGGGAAGTCGCGGTGCTTGGAGCGGGGGAGTGGAGGGGCCCGATCTGCTCGCGGGAAGTCGCGTTGCTTGGAGCAGGGGGCGGGCCAGCCAGGTCTCTGGTCGCTGGTCTCTGGGGCCCGCTGCGGTCAGGGGCTGCTGGCGTTCGCCATCGCTGCTCCGGAGCCGGGTTTGCGGCTCGCCGCAGCTGCCCGAAGCTCGACCGCGCGCTGTACGATCCCGGCGGAGTCACCGGGCCGCGGAGCAACGGATTTCAAGCCTTCGGCCACCCGTTCGGAGAGGGCCCCAGAGACCAGGGACCAGAGACCGCCCCGCC
>CALATR010000313.1 GCA_937891875.1 uncultured Pseudomonadota bacterium
CCTTCGGCCTCTTCTACACCTTCGGCCAGTTCCGCGAGGTCGACCTCGTCCGCGAGCTGACCCCCAAGCTGGTCGTCGGCGCCGCCCTGTCCCACAACATGGGCATGAGCAGCCGTCGCGGACGGGGGAGCGGCGCCATCCTCTACCTGGACGCCGACGGCAAGGAGTCCCTGCCCGACTACACCAAGCTCTGCGTCGACTTCCTCTTCAAGTTCAAGGGGCTGTCGATCCTGGGCGAGTTCAACAAGACCTGGGCCCGGGTGCCCGACGACATCGCGCTGCGGGTGCGCAACGACGGCAGCACCTCGGCCGACTTCTCCGGCGACGTCGACGCCTACGTGCGCGGCCGGATGATGCTGGGCGAAGGCTACAACCTGCAGGTCGGCTACCTCTTCCCGTTCCGCCTGACCGTCGACGGCCGGATCACCTACCTCCGGCCCGACGAGGACTCCTTCCTCTACAACGGCACCTTCTACAACCGCAATCGCTACGTCACCGGCGGCGTCGGCTACTTCTTCGGCCACCACTACGGCCTGCGGGTCCAGGGCTCGATCACCCACGTGGACGTGTCCGAGGGCAGCAACGACATCCAGGGCGATCCCATCGACGGCGACGAGTGGATCGGCCGCTTCATCACCACCGTGGCGTTCTAGGAGGTCGGCGATGTTGCGTTCCATCCTGTTCTTCGCGTTCTCCGCCCTGGTGGCTTGCCACCCGTTCTCGCCCCAGACGCGCCACATCACCGAGACCTGGTTCGCCGATCCCGCCCCCGACCTGGCGCTCACCACGCCGGCCTTCGGCAAGGCCCACGGGTTCACCAAGCACCGCGAGCTGGTCGCCTTCCTGGAGCGGGTCGCCGCCGCCGACCCCCGCGCGACGCTGTCGGTGATCGGCCAGTCCCAGAAGGGCCGGGACATCCCGCTGATCCGCTTCGCAGCGACCGAATCGCCGACCATTCGCGTGTGGCTGCAGGGCGGCCTGCACGGCAACGAGCCGGCCAGCTCCGAGGGCCTGCTGACGCTCATCGACCACCTGGCTCACGACCCCGCCTTTGCCGACGTGCGCGCACGGGTGGAGATCGCGATCGTGCCGGTCGCCAACGTGGACGGCTACCAGATCCAGAGTCGCTACGCGGCGAATGGCCGGGACCTCAACCGCGATCAGACCAAGCTGATGGTCGAGGAGACCCTGCTCCTCCGCCGCGCCTTCCTCGACTTCGATCCGCAGGTCGCGGTCGACTTCCACGAGTACCGGCCCTACCGCCGAGACTTCGTCTGGTTCGGCGAGAACGGTGCCACCGGCGCATACGACGTGATGTTCCTGTACTCGGGCAACCTCAACGTGCCCGCCGAGCTGCGCAGCTTCACCGATGAGGTCTTCGTCCAGGCCGCCCGCGACGCCATGGACGCCCACGGCCTGACCCACCACCCCTACGTCACGACCCGAGACGTCGCCGGCGACATCCACTTCAACCAGGGCTCGGTGAACGCCCGCTCGTCTGCGACGTCGTTCGCCCTGTCTCGCACGGTGTCGACGCTGATCGAGGTGCGCGGCGTCGGCCTGCAGCGCGACGGCTTCCCGCGCCGGGTCAAGACCACCTACTGGATCGCCTCCGCCTACGTGCGCGCCGCCCTCGAGCACGCCGACGAGGTGCACCGCGTCCTGGACGAGGGCGCCGATCCCCCCGACGTCACCGTCCGCAGCGCGCCCGAGGTCGACGAGGGCACCCTGATGATGATCGACCTGCTGCCCCGGGCGGACCTGGAGGTGCCGGTCGTGCTGCGGGACAACCTGCGTTCACAGCCGATCCTCGCCCGCTCTCGCCCCGAGGCCTACGCGATCCTGCCCGGCCACGACCACGTGCTCACCCGGCTCGAGTCTCTGGGTCTGTCCGTCGAGCGCCTGGACGCCCCCCGCCGCGTGCCCGTCGAGCGCTACGTCGTCGACGCCTACACCCGCGACCCCTACCGCTACGAGGGCATGCACCGCCAGACCGTGCACACCCGCGTCGATCGGGTCGAGCGCGAGCTCCCCGCCGGCTCCGCCCTGGTCCAGCTCGACCAGGCGCGCGGCAACCTCCTGCCCGAGCTCCTCGAGCCCGAGGCCCCCAACAGCTTCGTCTCGTTTGGCGTCCTGCGCGTGCACGACGGCGACGAGCTCCCGATCTACCGCACCCTGCCGGCGCCGCCGGCCGCCCCGTGACCCGGAGGCCACCATGCTGCACCTGCTGATCCTGCTCCTGGGCTCGGGCACCGCGTGGGCGGGCGACGCCGACTCGGACAGCGACCCGGACGAGGCGTCCGACGCGGATGCCGCCGCGGCGATCGTCGGAATGAACGACCCGCCCCCACCGGCGACGGCCCGCTACGACCTGGGTCGTGGGCTGCAGATCGACTTCGACCAGGGCAAGCACCGGGTCGCGATCACCGGCTTCGTGCAGCCCAGCGTGCAGCTGGTGCGCACCGGGGTCGAGGAGGGCTCCGACGCCGAGCCCAAGACCGACTCCATCTGGACGGCACGCCACGCACAGATCGCCTTGAACGCCGACTTCGACGACAATCGCTACAGCTTCGAGCTGCGGACCGACTTCAGCCTCGCAGCCCCGCTGCTGTCGGCCGGCGCCCGCTACCGCCCCCACGAGACCATCACCATCAGCGCGGGCCAGCTCCAGACCCCGACCAACAACCGCGAGATGCTGCTCGTCGAGGGCGACCTGGCCCTGCCCGAGCGCGGGGCGGTGAGCACGGTCTTCTCCGACACCGGCCGCGAGCTCGGCCTGTTCGTGGACGGCGACTTCGCCCTCGGCAGCTTCCTCGTGCGCCCCCGGTTCGCGATGACGTCGGGCGACGGCCGCAACAGCTTCGGTGCTGACTCCCGCGACGTCGACCTCGGCGGGCTCAAGTGGGGGGGACGCCTCGACCTGCTCCCGCTCGGCGACTTCTCCGAGGGCAACCGGGACAGCATCGTCGACGTGGTCGGCGAGACGAAGCCCAAGCTCGTCATCGGCGGTGCCTTCAGCTTCAACGACGGCGCCAGCGGCGCGACCGGCGAGGGCCACGGCGACTTCGTCATCTACAACGGCGAGGGCGACCCCCAGCTGCCCGACTACTTCCAGCTGTACGCCGACGCCCTGCTCAAGGTCCGCGGCTTCTCCCTGCTGGTCGAGTTCGCCCAGACCAGCGCCGCCTCGCTCCAGGGCACGTTCTCCGACCCGGTCGGTGGCAACCCGCTCTACTCCGGACAGATCTCCGAGTTCCTCGCGCTGGGCCAGGGGATCGGCGTGCAGGTCGGCTACTTCGCCCAGCCCGGCGTCTCCTTCGACCTGCGCTACAGCCTCCTCCTGCCCGAGTTCGCCGACAACGACGCCTCCGTCGTGCAGCGGGAGAACGTGCTGGCCGGCGGGGTCACGATCTACGTGCACGACCCGGGCGCGCGGATCCAGCTCGCGGGGACCTGGGTCAGCCGAGACGGTCCGGACACCGTGGGCGGCGAGGTCGCCACGGTGGTGCGATTCTAGGCGTCTTGCCGCTACTCCGCGCCGATCCGCTCCACGAGCCACGGGGCGGCGGCCTCGGCCATGCCCGCGTCGTCGTGGCCCACCCCCGGCACCTCGAGGAAGCTCCAGGCCAGCGGCACGTCCGCCTCGTCCGACAGGGCCTCCGCGCGCTCCCAGAAGTAGTGCGCCCGGTCCCAGCGGTTCAGGCCCTGGGCGTCGGCCTCGGGGGTGTGGCGCAGGGCTGCGGAGTCGGGGTTCGTGTCCTGATCGCCCGCGTGCACGGACAGGTCGAGGCCGTACCAGTCGGGCTCGGCGTCCGCACTCGGGGTCTTGCCCAGGCCGTAGGGGAAGTCGACCTCGGGGTCGGGGATCGTGTACCAGCCGGCATTGGCGGAGATCAGCGTGCCGTAGGGGCCGTCCGGGACCAGGAGAGCCAGCCGGTGCACGAACTGGGCGCCCGCCGAGTGCCCCCAGGCGTGGAACACCTCCTGGTCCGAGTCCAGCCGGACGAGCGCCTGCTCGAAGATCGGCTCCACTACGGAGAAGGTCCACACCGACTCGGGGTTGGGCCCGGTGGCATCGTTGCCGTTCGAGAAGACATTACCCAGGTTGTAGCGGCTGGATCCTGGGTAGTAGAGGTCGCTGAACTCGGGCGCGAGGATGAGCAGCCCGTGCTCCTCCGCCAGCCCGATCCAGGCGTTGCGGTAGTCGTCCGCGTTGCGGTTGACCCCGTGGAACACGAACACGATGGGCGTGTCGGCGTCGGCGTCGTCGGGGACGTGGTAGTAGACCCGGACCGGCTTGTCTTCGAGGGGCGCGTAGGCCGCGAAGGTGTAGGAGCCGGTGCCCTCGATGGGCGCGGGGTCGCCGTCGGGGTCGGGCGGCACGTACAGGTTGCGATCACAGCCGGCGCCTGCCGCGAGGCAAGCCAGTCCCACACAGCACCAGCGTCGGATCATCACCCCTTCGACCTATGCCGAGGAGCGGCCTGATGCACACTCCCTTCGACTCCCGCCTCCTGGCCCCGCTGTACGGCACCGACGCCATGCGCGCGTGCTGGTCGGACGAGGCGATCGTGCAGTCCTGGCTGGACGTCGAGATCGCCCTGGCCCGCGCTCAGGCTGAGCTGGACGTCATTCCCGCCGAGGCCGCCGCCGCCATCGAGGCCGCCGCCCGCCTGGAGCACCTCGACTGGGACGCCCTGGCTACGGCTACGAAGCGTGTCGGCATGCCCATCAAGCCCCTGCTCGACCAGATCGGCGCGCACGGCGGCGACCTCGTCCGGCGGACCTTGCACTGGGGCGCCACCACCCAGGACGTGCTCGACACCGGCCAGGCCCTGCGGATCGCCGCGAGCATCGCCATCCTGGACCGGGAGCTGCGCGGCCTGCTGTCCCAGCTGGTCGACCTCGCCGACGCCCACCGCGGCACGGTCATGGTCGCCCGCACCAACGCCCAGGACGCCCTGCCCACCACCTTCGGCCTGCACGCGAGCGGCTGGGCGACCGAGCTGTGCCGCCACGTCCAGCGCCTCGCCGCCCTCCGCGAACGCGCCTGCTTCGGCATGTACGGCGGCGCGGTCGGTACCCTGGCCTCCGCCGGCCCCGACGCCCTCGCCGTGCGCGACCGCATGCTCGCCCACCTGGGCCTGACCGTGCCCCCGGGCGCGTGGAACGCCAGCCAGGACGGCGTCGCCGAGCTCCTGCTGTGGAGCGGCCTCGTGCACGGCACCCTCGGACGCCTCGCCAACGACGTCGAGACGATGGGCCGCACCGCGACGTCCGAGCTGCGAGAAGGGGAGGGTGGAGGCGGATCCTCGACCATGCCCCACAAGTCGAACCCCAGGGCCTGCAACGCCATCCAGGGGTTCACCCGCACCGGCACCCAGCTCGCCGGCGGCGCATTCGCCCTGATGGACCAGCGCGACGTGCGTGCCGCCAGCATGCGCGCCATCTCCTGGACCGTCGTACCGGAGGCCATGCTGACCCTGTCCGCCTCCCTCGCCCGGGCGCGCGGCCTCGTGGGGCACCTGATCGTCGACCCGGGGCGCATGCGGGCCAGCTTCGCCCACTCCCGTGGCTTCGTGATGTCCGAGGCGGTCATGATGCGCCTCGCGGACGCCATCGGCCGGGAGCCGGCGTACACCCTGGTGAAGGAGGCGCTCGCCCGGTACGACGACGGACGCGCCGACCTTGCCGACGTGCTCCTGCAGAGCGAGGCCATCCGTGCCCACCTCACCGCGGACGAGGTGCGCGCCGCCTGCCGACCCGAGACCTACCTGGGTCACGCCGACGCCCTGCTCGACGAGGCGCTGGCGGCGTGCCGGGCCGTGCTCGACGACGGATGATCCCGCGCGTCAGCCGAAGATCAGCGGGACCCACACCACCGAGACGATCACGGCGAGCGCGACCAGCAGCAGGTTGAGCACGAGCCCCGCCCAGGCCATGTCCGCGGGCGACACGTCTCCGCCCTCGGCGGCGATTGCGTTTGGCGCCGTCGCCACCGGCATCATGAACGCGCAGCTGGCCGAGAACGTGGCCGGCACCATCCACACCAGCGGGACGACACCGGTGCTCGCGACCCCGGCCAGGAGCACCGGCAGCACGATCTGGCTGGTCGCGGTGTTGCTGGTGACCTCGGTGGTGAAGGTCATGAACAGGCTGATCAGCAGCACGACCACGGCGGTGCCGACCAGGCCCGTGCCCAGGGTGTCGTGGATGGCGGTGAGGCCGGCGGTCGCGCCCGAGAGCCACTCGGTCAGCGCGGTCGCCTTCACCGCGGCCGCCAGCGAGAATCCACCTCCGAGCAGGATCAACACGTTCCAGGGGATCCCCTTCTCCATGCGCGCGGTGGTCAGCAGGAAGCTTCCCTCGTGCTTGCGCCGCCCCTTCGGCAGGGCGGGGATGAAGAAGAGCAGCAGGGCGATCCCGATGGCGACGAGGGCGTCCGACGTCCACTTGGGCGGGAACCACTCCGACCAGCCCGGGATGGTGAGCGGCCCGAGGGGGATCGGCGAGCGGGTGAACCACAGGACCAGCGCCACGCCGAGCAGCCCCAGCACGAGCCCCTCGGCGAGCGACCACCGCGGCAGCTCGGGCGCCTTGGGGGCCTCGGCGAAGCGGCGGGGCAGGGGGATGGCGATGCGGGTCACCACAAACCAGGCGACCGGCAGGGCCAGGATCACGAAGGGGATCCCGACGGCGGACCAGGTGGCGAAGGTCACCTCGGGCACGAGGCTCGCGAGCACCGCGTTGGGCGGCGTGCCGATGATCGTGGTCAGGCCGCCGATGCTGGCCGAGTAGGCGAGCGCGAGGACAAACGCCGTGCGTTGTCGAGGATCATCGGTGCAGATCCGGGCGAGGGACAGGGCGACCGGCAGCAGCATCAGCATGGTCGCCGTGTTGGATACGAGCCCAGAGAGCACCGCGCAGGCCACCATCATCGCGAGCACGACCCGGCTCGGCGAGACTCGGATGAAGCGCGGCTGGAGCACGGCGGAGACCAGGCGCTGGTGCAGGTCGGCCTCCTCCATGGCGTGGCCGATGACCATGCCGCCGAGCATCAGCACGTTGAGCGGGTGGGTGTAGGCGGCGGCGGCGTCACCGACAGAGAGCACGCCGAGCAGGGGAAAGGCGACGATGGGCAGGAGCGCGGTCACCGCGAGCGGCAGCACCCGGCCGACCCACCACAGGGCCATGAGCAACGCGACTGCCGCGGTGCGCTGGCCGGGCACGGTCAGGCCCTCGGGCGTGGGCAGGTTCAGCACGACCACGAAGACGACGAGACCGATCAACACGCCCACGATGCGGTAGGCGGGGTGGCCGGTCAGTCGGTCCCAGCGCCCGATGGCGTCGGAGATGGCAGCAAGGACGGTGCTCACGAGCGGGCATGCTACCCGACCGGAGCCCCCCGGATCGCGATCGCCTCGCGCAGCCCCGCGCCCATGTAGCTCCACGCCCGGAGGAACACGTCACGGTCCACGCGCCGATCCGGCGTTCCAGCGCCATTCTCGCCCGGATCGTGCACGATGAGCGCGTCCCCGTCGCGATCCCAGACCAGCAGGCTGTGACCCGCCGGGCTCGCGCCTCCGTTCAGCACCCCCGCGTCCACGTTGCAGATCACCAGCCACCCGTCGTCCAGCAGGGCGTCCAGGTCGTCGAGCCCCGGCGAGCGCGCCTCGATCGGGATGGGCTGCCGGCTCACGACCTCGCGCGCCAGGGTGGTCGCGGCGATGAGGTCGAAGCCCGAGGCCATGCTCGCGGCCACGTCCGGCGGGAAGCTGTCGAACACCGCGTTCACCGGGTTGTCGACGAAGGCGTCGTAGTCGAACGCATCGTAGGCCCGCGCCTCGACCGGCAGGGTGCCCAGCGCCAGGTAGGCCGCGTGGGTCCAGGTGCCTTCCCCCGCCCGGCGCTGGGTCAGCAGGTCCAGCAGGCGCAGGCTGTAGGTGGCGCCCGGCTCCGCCGCCTCCAGCGCCATGCGTAGCGTGCACTGCAGGCAGTGGTGCTGGTCGGGGTTGGCGTGGAACGGTGGACGCATGGACCTTCATGGCACAGGCGGACCGGATACGCACCCGTCCCGCCCGGAGGAGCCATGACCCGCTTCGCAGACCTGTCCCCCGCCGAGACCCTCGAGAACGGGCTCGTCACCTGGCGATCCGGCGGTGGCGTCGCGGTGATCACCCTCACCAACCCGCCCGCCAACGGCTACTCGCACGAGATGATGCGGGACCTGGACCAGGCCATCCTGCGGGCCCGCTTCGATGACGACGTGCACGTGATCGTCATCGCGGGGGAGGGTGAGAAGTTCTTCTGCGCGGGCGCCGACATCAACGCGCTCAACGCGATGACCCAGACCTTCAAGTACCAGTTCTGCCTGCACGCGAACGAGACGCTCCTGCGGCTCGAGCACACCGACAAGCTCACCATCGCAGCGCTCGGTGGGCACTGCGTCGGCGGCGGCCTCGAGATCGCCCTGGCCTGCGACATGCGGGTCGCGCGCACCGGCAAGGGCAAGATCGGCCTGCCCGAGGTCGCGCTGGGCGTGCTCCCCGGCACCGGCGGCACCCAGCGCCTCGCCCGTGCGGTCGGCCGCGCCAAGAGCATCGATCTCATGGTCACGGGCGAGCTCCTCGACCACGCCGCCGCCGC
Source organism: uncultured Pseudomonadota bacterium (assembly GCA_937891875.1). Lineage (GTDB taxonomy): Bacteria > Myxococcota_A > UBA796 > UBA796 > REDI01. The sequence continues at coordinate 8,647 of CALATR010000313.1, forward strand.
CGAGCTGGGCCTGCTCAACCGCCAGTTCCCCGCCGACTCCGAGGACGAGTTCCTCGACAAGGTCCTGGCGCTTGCCGCCACCTTCTGCCCGCCCGGTCGCGCCTCCATGGCGGTCGGCCTCATCAAGCGCAGCGTGCAGAGCGGACTCGAGATGGGCCTGGAGCAGGGCCTCGCCCTCGAGCGCGAGCTGCAGGCCCGCCTGTTCGCCTCCGACGACGCCCGCGAGGGCCTGTCCGCGTACGTGGGTCGGCGCACCCCCGAGTTCACCGGAAAGTAGGGAAGCACCATGGATGCCGAAGAGCTGGTCGAGCGATTCTCCATCTTCGACGACTGGGAGGAGCGCTACGCCTACCTGATGGAGCTGGGCAAGAAGCTGCCTCCCTACCCGGAGTCCGCGCGCGACGAGGACCATCGGGTGCGCGGCTGCGTCTCCAAGGTCTGGCTCACCCACGAGCAGCGCGGGGACACCATCCACTTCGAGGCCGACAGTGACGCGTTCATCGTCAAGGGGCTCGTCGCGGTGCTGCTCATGCTCTACAGCGACAAGACGCCGGCGCAGATCCTGGCCGTGCCCATCGAGGACACGTTTGCCGAGCTGGGCCTGCAGAGCCACCTGACCCCGAGCCGTCGCAACGGATTCTTCAGCATGGTCGAGCGGATCCGCGGGATCGCCCGCGAGTCGGCCTGATGCGCGCCCTGCCGCTGCTCCTGCTCGCCACGGCCTGCAATGGCTGCGGCGAGCCCGCCTCCGTCGACACCTACTCCGACCTCCCCGCAGAGCCCGTCACCGTGCGGGTCGCGACCTACAACACCTCGTTCTTCCAGGAAGAACCTGGCGGACTGCTCACCCGGCTCGAGGGTGGGCGCTGGCCCCAGGCACGCCAGGTGGCCTCGGTGCTGCAGACCATCCGCCCGGACGTCGTGCTGCTGAACGAGGTCGACACGGACACCAGCGGCGCCGTCGCCCAGGCCTTCATCGAGCAGTACCTGGCGGTGGGGCAGGACGGTCGGGAGCCGATCACCTACGCCCATCACTTCGTCGCTCCGGTGAACACGGGGGTGCACTCGGGCTTCGACCTCGACAACGACGGCGTGGTCGACGACTCCCCCGGCGACCGGAGCTACGGCGGCGACGCGCTCGGGTATGGCACCTTCGAGGGGCAGTACGGCATGCTGGTCCTGTCGCGCCACCCGATCACGGACGCCCGCACGTTCCAGCAGCTCCCCTGGTCCGCACTCCCCCAGCCGGGCTTCCCCGACGACTGGTATTCGGCGGAGGAGCAGGCTTCCCTGCGCCTGTCGAGCAAGTCCCACTGGGACCTCACCCTCGACGTCGCGGGCCACCCCCTGCACCTGCTCGCGAGCCACCCGACGCCGCCCTCGTTCGACGGTCCCGAGGATCGCAACGGACGCAGGAACAACGCCGAGATCCGCTTCTGGGTGCACTACGTCGAGCAGGCGGACCTGCCGTGGGCCGTCGACGACGCCGGGGTCGCCGGCGGGCTGCCCGAGGGCGCATCCTTCGTGATCGTCGGCGACCTCAACGCCGACCCGAACGACGGCGACACCGCGGGTGGCGCGATCAGCGACCTGGTCGCCAGCGAGCGCGTCTCCAAGGCGTCTCCACCGGCCAGCGCGGGCGGGACGGCGGCCGCGGCCGAGCAGGGTGGGGCCAACGCGAACCACCGCGGAGACCCCGCCCACGACACGTCGGACTGGGACGACGCCAGCGTGGGCAACCTGCGCGTCGACTACGCCCTGCCGTCTGCGGACCTCGAGGTCCTGGACAGCGGCGTGTTCTGGCCCACCACAGACGATCCCGACGCCGCGCTCATCCGCGCCAGCGACCACCGGGCCGTGTGGGTGGAAGTCGGCTTCTGAAGCGGGGAGTCGGGCGGGGTCAGTCGGCGGGGAGCAGGTCCGCCGAGCGCCAGACCACGGTGTCGACCGAACCGGTCTCCTCGCCGCTCTCCCTCACACAGACTTCGCGCCAGGCGAACGGATCGGCGAGCTCCACCCCCAGGTCCCCCCTCCGGACATCACGGGTGTAGGTCATCCAGCCCGCCTCGGGGAGCTGCACCGCGTCGTCGTGGTCGTGGTCTGGGAAGCAGGTCAGCGGCTCTGGCGCGCGCACGGCGACGACCAGGACCCCCACGTCCCCGTCCCACAGCCAGCGGTTGCGAAACACGGCGCGCACGCGGGTCGCTGCGGGCAGCTCGTCGACGGTCGGGGGGATGTGGAGCACGGGCAGGCGGACGTCCACGGACAACACCTCGCCGTTCTCGGACAGCACGGAGGTCTGGGTACCGTCCAGGATCAGCGTAGTCGTCTCGCCCGGGCCGTAGGCGACCACGGGGAGCGCCTCGCCAGGGGCCAGATCGACGGGCAGCCGGCGCATCGATGTGTCCACCACCGAGCCGCTGTCGCCCTGCGTCGTCAGCCGGTCGCTCCTGGCCGAGGCGCCGCCGA
>CALATR010000314.1 GCA_937891875.1 uncultured Pseudomonadota bacterium
CAAGATGGATGGGGGGAGCTCAGATCGAGGTGCCTTCGAACAGGTAGACCTCGCCTGCACTCGAGGACGCGCCGTACGCGCCGCCGATCAGGTCGGAGAGGCCATCCCCGTTGAAGTCGCCGCTGCCGACTCCGATGCCGAAATAGGCGTAGGTACCGGCAGGACCCGCGACCCGGTGCACGTCGCCGATCCGGTACGTTCCGCCGAGCCCGGCATCGCCCCGCAGCATCCACACCGAGCCGTTGTACGAGCCCGTCCCGGCGGAGTCGCGGTACGAGCCGATCGCGATGTCGTCGATGCCGTCGCCGTCGTAGTCACCGCGGGCGGGGCTGTTGCGCGCCAGGTAGGTGCTCGAGCCCGAGTGGATGATGGTGACGTCGGCCGCTTCCTGATCGGTGTCGGTCAGGCGGGTGGAATCGCCGAAGAAGATGTACGCCGTGCCGCCGCTGTTGCAGCCGTAGCAGCCGATCTCGTAGTCCTCGTAGCCATCGTCGTTGACGTCCCCGACGGAGCCCAGCGCGTACCCGGTGTAGTCGAAGGACGAGGTGCCCTCGATGAGTACGAGGTCGGCGAGGGACTGGGAGCCCGATGGCAGGGTGCCGTCGCCATAGTAGACCCATGCCGCGCCCGTGGTACCGGCCGCGGTCGACGCGCTGTACGCGCCCAGGAGCAGGTCCATGTGACCGTCACCATCGAAGTCCCCGCCACCGATGGAGCCCGCGTAGGCGCCCAGGTAGTCGGAGCTCGAGGGTCCGGTCCAGGTGGCGACGGCGTCGCCGGTGTCGTTCACGCCGGAGTAGCGATCCGCCCGTCCCTCGAACAGGAACACCCCGCCGGCGTAGCTGCTGTAGCCGCGCGCTCCACCGAGGAACTCGTCGTAGCCGTCACCGTTGAGGTCGATGCCGCCGAACGAACCGCCGCCGAAGTAGTCGCGCGAGCTCCGGCCATCGAAGGCCGCACCGTCGTCCGTGGCGGACACGAGCCCGCTGAACCGATCCGGTCCGCCGTAGACCAGGACCATGGTGCCGTAGTAGCTGCCGCGGCGACCGCCGTAGCCGGGCAGGAGCAGGTCGTCGTAGCCGTCCCCATCGACATCACCGGCCTTGGCGGTCGAGTAGCCCATGTAGTTGTAGCTCGCCTCGCCCTCGAACCCCGGGAAGCCGTTGAGCGGCTGCGGCGCGGCGCTGATCTCGTAGTCCTCGTTGCCGTACACGACGTAGATGGTGCCGGAGCTGGTGCCGGCAGGATCCGAGTACGGCGCACCCAGGGCGATGTCGTCGTAGCCGTCTCCATCGAGGTCGCCCACGAAGTCGACGTCGTAGCCCAGGTAGTCGGAGCTCTTCACGCCCTTCCAGGCCTGGGCGGCCGCGGTCACGTCGGTCCACGCCTCGAACGAGCACTGATCGCCGGACCCGTTGCAGTTGTTGTCGAGCCCGTCCTTGCAGACCTCCTCCATGCCCGGGTTGACGTCGAGGTTGGTGTCGTCACAGTCGGTGCCGTCGCGTGCGTAGCCCTCGGGCTCCCAGCACGCGCGGGTGGTCAGGTCCACGTTGCCGAAACCATCGGCATCATCGTCGCGGTACCACGTGCGCGCGTCCACGGCGGACGCCTCGTCGGTCTCCCCATCGCAGTCGTTGTCGACAAAGTCGCACAGCTCGTCCGCGACCGGATTCGTGAATGGGTCGAAGTCGTTGCAGTCGGTGGCGTCCTCGATGTAGCCATCGGGGGCCTCGCACTCCCGGAGCACGAGCGAGGTCGAGCCGTAGCCGTCCTGGTCCCAGTCGGCGTGCCAGGCGGTCGCGTCGACCGCGTCCTCGTCGATCTCGCCGTTGCAGTTGTCGTCGCCGTCGTTGCACAGCTCCGGTGCACGCGGATTGATCGCCTGGTCCGCGTCGTCGCAGTCCGAGGCGTCCGCGACGAAGCCCTCCGGAGCCTCGCAGGAGAGCAACACGCTGGCGGTCGAGCCGTAGCCGTCGCCATCCTGGTCGACGTAGAACACGGTGGACGCTCCGGACGCGTAGCTGTCGTCGATGACGCCACTGCAGTCATTGTCGATCCCGTCGCAGATCTCGTTCCCGCCGGGGAAGACGCGGTTGTCATGGTCGTCGCAGTCACCGTCGGCGACCGTGAACCCGTCCCGGTCGGCGTCCTGCCGGGCACAACCGGAGGCTGCCAGCAGCAGGAGCAATCCCGCGCCCAGGACGGAAGGCCGGCGGATCGGGGACGGGACAGCGGGCAGGGTGGGAATGTACACGGGTTCTCCAGCAGTACTCGGGGACTGGTGGAGAACAGTGCGGCCGGCGCGGGGATCGGATCACGAAAACCCGGCCATCATGCCGACTATCTGCGGATCCAACGCAAACGCCCGCGTCGTGGTGACGCGGGCGTGCTCACGCGGACAGGCGTCCGCGGTGGGTCAGGACCCGATCAGATGGAGTTGCCGAAGAAGACGTAGCCAACGCCGTCGTAGCCAGAATCGCCGTAGGCGCCGACGACCAGGTCGTCGTAGCCATCGCCGTTCACGTCACCCGCGGCCTGGTGGTAGCCAAAGTACGCGTACGTGCCGTTCGGGCCGTTGATGGTGTGCACAGCGTCGCCGTAGTCGAGCTCGTCATCCGTGCCGAAGTCCGGGCCGGCAGTGAAGACGTAGCTGGCGCCGTTGTAGCTGCCAGAGCCAGAGGACTGGCGGTAGGCGCCGACGACCAGCTCGGGCACGCCGTCGTTGTCGAAGTCACCCACCGCGGGGCGGCCGTAGCACAGGTACGTGCTGCTGCCGGAGCCGTTGATGGTGACATCCGCACGGTCGGGACCGGAGCCCCCACCGATCTCCTTGCTGCCACCGAAGAAGATGTAGCAAGCGCCGGCGTAGCTGTTCGCCTGGTACTGACCGACCACGAGATCGTCGTAGCCATCGTCGTTCAGGTCGCCGGGGATCTGGTTGCTGTAGCCACCGAAGTAGTTGCTGGTGCTTGCACCCGTCAGCTCGGTGTCCGCAGCGTCGGTGATGACCTGGGTACCGCTCGGGCCGACGCCAGAGCCGTAGATCACGAAGCTGGCGCCCGAGTACGACGAGTAGCCGTAGGAGCCGATGGTGATGTCGGAGTAGCCATCGGCGTCGAGGTCACCCGAGTCCAGGACCGGGCCCAGGTAGCCGAGGTAGGTGTAGGTCTCGGGACCGACCCACTTGGCGAACGGCTCGAGGCTCTGGTGGAAGTCGTAGCGGGACGCCGCGCCGGGAACGAGCCAGACCGCGCCGGCACCGGTCATACCGTCGTGGTTGTAGTAGTAGCCGCTGATCAGCATGTCGGTGTAGCCATCACCGGTGAAGTCACCGGCGGGGCCCATCGAAGAACCGGCGTAGGTGCTGGACGACCAGCCGACGAGGGACGGGAGCTCTTCCGTCTCGGCGTTCACGCCCTCGCCCGCATGGCGGGTCGAGTCCCCGTAGATGATGAAGACCGCACCGCCGTTGCTGGCGCCACCGTCGTAGGTGTACGAGCCGATCCCGAAGTCGTCGTAGCCGTCGCGGTCGATGTCACCGAGGTGGTTGACCATCCGGCCCATGTAGTCGTAGCTGGTGGACGAGCCCCAGCGGGGCATGTCCTCGGCGAGCAGCTCGGTCTCGGTGTGCACGCCGTCGAGCTCACCGTACTGGAGCACGCCGTCGCCGGAGTAGGTGTCGACGATGCCGTAGTACTCGCCCCAGACGATGTCATCGACGCCGTCACCATCGGCGTCACCGATGATGTCGACCGCGTAGCCCAGGTAGCCGCCGCCGCCGGAGCCCTCGGTGGTCAGGTTCGCGGTGGACGCGGACCAGCCAAGGTAGGAGCACTGGTCAGGCGAGTCGTTGCAGTTGTTGTCGATGCCGTCCTGGCAGATCTCCTCGACGCCCGGGGTCTGCAGCGCACCGTCTTCCTCGGGCACGTCATTGCAGTCGTCGTCGAACGGGGAGTACCCGTCGGGCTGGTAGCACGCGTCGACCGAGTACTTCGCGTCGCCGTGGCCATCCTCGTCGGAGTCCAGATACCAGACCTTGTGGTCCTCGGAGTCCGGCTCGTCGGTGATGTCGTCACAGTCGTTGTCGAAGCCGTCGCAGTACTCGAGGGCGTTCGGGTTGACCAGGAAGTCGAAGTCGTTGCAGTCGCCGCCGTTCTTGATCCAGCCGGGGGGACCCTCGCAGGCCCGACGCGCGAGCGTGCGGGAACCGAAGCCGTCCTCGTCGTTGTCGGCGTACCAGGTGGGCGCATCGGACGGGTTGTCGTCGATGGCCTTGTTGCAGTTGTCGTCGACCAGGTTGCAGAGCTCTTCCGCACCGGGGTTCACGTCGCGGTCGGTGTCGTCACAGTCGGACGCATCGGCGACAAAGCCGGGAGGCACGATGTCCGCACAGGACATCTGGGACGCCTTGGTGGTGCCGTAGCCGTCACCGTCCTCATCCAGGAAGAACACCACCGCCTCGGTGGCGTAGCTGTCGTCGATGACGCCGCTGCAGTCGTTGTCGATCCCGTCGCAGCGCTCGAGCGCTCCGGGGAAGACGAGCGGGTTGTCGTCATCACAGTCGATGCTGGCGTTGCGCCCATCCCCGTCAGCGTCTCCGGAGCCGCAGCCGACGAGCAGGGCGAGTGCCAGGAGGGGAGTCATGGTCTTCATCAGGACCTTCCTAGGTACGGACGATGAGGGGGAGAATCAGAGAGAGGTGCCTTCGAACAGGTAGACCTCGCCAGCGTAGGACGAGGCGCCGTAGGCACCGCTGATCATGTCGGAGTAGCCGTCGCCGTTGAAGTCGCCGCCAGAGACGCCCATGCCGAAGTAGGCGTAGGTGCCGGCGGGGCCTGCGACGCGGTGCACGTCGTCGACTTCGTACTCACCACCCAGGTCCGCGGAGCCCTTGAGCATCCACACGGAACCGTTGTAGGAGCCGGAGCCAGCGCTGTCGCGGTAGGACCCGATGGCAATGTCGTAGATGCCGTCGCCGTCGTAGTCGCCCTTGGCCGGGCTGTTCCGCGCCATGTATGCACTGGAGCTGCCGTTGATGAGGATGACGTCGGCCTGATCCTGATCGGTGTCGGTCAGGCGGACGGAGTCACCGAAGAAGATGTACGCGGTGCCGCCGTTGTTGCAGTAGTAGCAGCCGATCTCGTAGTCCTCGTAGCCATCATCGTTGACGTCGCCGACGGAGCCGAGGCCGTAGCCGGTGTAGTCGTAGGTGGACGTGCCTTCGACGATGACCAGATCATCGAGCGACTGCTCGCCGGAAGGCATGGTGCCGTCGCCGTAGTAGACCCACGCGGCACCGGTGGTGCCGTAGGAGGTGGGCGCGTAGTAGGCGCCCATGAGCAGGTCCATGTTGCCGTCACCGTCGAAGTCGCCGCCGCCGATGGAGCCTGCGTAGGCGCCCAGGTAGTCCGACGTGGTGGGGCCAACCCAGAAGGCGACCGCATCGTCGAGGTCATAGGTGCCGGAGTAGCGCTCCGACTGACCCTGGAAGATGAACACGCCACCCGAGTAGCTGGAGTAGCCGCGGGAGCCGCCGAAGAACTCGTCGTAGCCGTCACCGTTGAGGTCGAGGCCACCGAAGGAGCCACCGCCGAAGTAGTCGTAGCGGGTCTTGCCGTCGAAGGCTGCGCCCTGGTCCGACGCGGTCATGGCGCCGACCATGCGGTCCGGCCCGCCGTACACCAGCACCATGGTGCCGTAGTAGTTCGAGTACGAGCGGCCGCCGTAGCCGGGGAGCAGCAGGTCGTCGTAGCCGTCACCGTCCACGTCACCGGCGGGGGCGGTCGAGTAGCCCATGTAGTTGTAGTTGGCCTCGCCCCGGAACTGCGTGAACGAGTTCACCGCGATCGGGGTCGGGTCGACCTCGTAGTCTTCGTTGCCGTAGACCAGGTAGATGATGCCCGAGCTGGTTCCGTTGGGATCCGCGTACGGCGCGCCGAGCGCGATCTCGTCGTAGCCGTCGCCATCGAGGTCACCGACGAAGTCGACGTCGTAGCCGAGGTAGTCGGAGCTGTTCTGACCCTTCCAGGCCTGGGCCGCGGACGTGACGTCCTTCCAGGACTCGATGGAGCACTGGTCGCCGAGGCCGTTGCAGTTGTTGTCGACGCCGTCCCGACAGATCTCGGGCATGCCCGGGTTGACGTTGATGTTGGAGTCATCGCAGTCGGTGCTGTCGCCGGCGTAGCCTTCGGGCTCCCAGCAGGCGACGGTGGTCAGGTCGATGTTACCGAAGCCGTCGGTGTCGGAGTCGCGGTACCACTCGCGGGCGTCGGCCGCGGTCGCCTCGTCGGTCTCACCGTCGCAGTTGTTGTCGACGAAGTCGCAGACCTCGTCCGCCAGCGGGTTGGTGAACGGATCGAAGTCGTTGCAGTCGTTGGCGTCCTCGATGTAGCCCTCGGGCGCCACGCACTCGCGAGCGACCAGCGAGGTCGAGCCGTAGCCGTCCTGATCCCAGTCTGCGTGCCAGGTCGGAGCGTCGACCGCGTCCTCGTCGATCTCGCCATTGCAGTTGTCGTCGCCGTCGTTGCAGAGCTCCGGCGCGCGCGGGTTGATGGCCTGGTCCTCGTCGTTGCAGTCCGAGGCATCGGCGACGAAGCCCTCGGGGGCCTCGCAGGACAGGGCGGTGCCCGACGTGGAGCCGTAGCCGTCGCCGTCCTTGTCGATGTAGTAGACGACCGAGCCGCCCGACGCGTAGCTGTCGTCGATGACGCCGCTGCAGTCGTTGTCGATCCCGTCGCAGATCTCGTTTCCGCCCGGGTAGACCAGGTTGTCGTTGTCGTCACAGTCGCCATCCGCGACAGTGAACCCGTCGTAGTCGGCGTCCTGCGTGGCACAACCCACCAGCGCTGCCATGAGGAGCAGCCCCCCACCGAGCGCGGCTCGGCGGAGTCCGGTGCGGGTCGAGGACGCTGCGTTGGACACGGTGCGGAGGGTCATGAGCTTCTCCAGCCAGGACAAGATGGATTCAGGGGGGAACAGTGCGGCGAGGTCGGCGATCGGATCACTTCTTTTCGATCGCCCGACTACAGGCCGCCTCCGAGCCAGATGTACGCTTCACCGGCGTAGCTGGACGCGCCGTACGCACCCGCGAGCAGATCCGGGAAGCCATCGCCGTTCACGTCGCCGGGCTCGGCACCGACGCCGTTGCCCAGGTAGGCGTACTGCACGTCGTGGAAGACCGACGACACCGACGCGCTGGTCCAGGTGTAGTTGGCCTGGTGCTCCTCACCGCCGGGGATGATCAGGATGCCGCCGGTGTACAGCGTGCTGCCGTTGGGATCCGACTCGCGGTAGGCCCCGATGGCGATCTCGGCGTAGCCGTCCTGGTCGTAGTCGGCGCCGGTCATGCCGTAGTAGCCGAGGTAGCTCGAGCTCCCCATGCCGGTGGCCTGGAAGTCGTGCACGTCCTTGCTGTAGATCAGGGCGTCCCGGTCGTCGCGGCGCTCGGCCTGACCGTAGAAGAAGGCGCACTGGCCGGCGTAGCTGTTGCGTCCGTAGGAGCAGGAGCCGAACTCGTCGTAGCCGTCGCCGTTCACGTCTCCGACGCCCGTCGAGGTGCGGCCCAGGTAGCCGTAGTCGTCGTTGTCCGTGTAGATGGCGGACGCGAGATCCTCGGCGTTGAACCGGCCAGCCAGGCGATCGGTCTCCCCGTAGAACAGGTAGGCGCGACCGGTGCTGTAGAGGCCTGCGTTGTCGTAGTAGGACGAGCCGACGATGGCGTCCGCGATGCCGTCTCCGTCGAAGTCACCCGTGCCCAGGCCGTGGCCGGTGTCCGCCGTGAAGTACTCCGACGACTGCGGGCCGTAGATGGTGGGCAGGTCGCGGACCGAGCCGAAGTCGGCGCGCTGGGTGCCTCCGTAGAAGATGTAGAGGTTGCCCGAGTAGCTGCCGCCGTTCTGGCCACGGTAGGCGCCCATCAGGGCGTCGGTGTAGCCGTCGCCGTCCACGTCGCCGCCAGCCATGCCGTAGCCCAGGTAGGAGCTGCTGCTGGTCTCGTAGAACTGGGCGTGGGCGTTGAGGTCGTGCCAGTCGCCGGGTGCGCCGAGGCTCGGGCTTCCGTAGACGATGTAGACCGAGCCGGCAGACGACCCGCCGTAGTCGTCACCGTAGGCGCCGACGCCGAAGTCCGCGTACCCGTCGCCGTCCAGGTCACCCAGGCTGGCGAGCGAGGTGCCCGCGTAGTCGTAGGTGCTGGTGGGGCTGAAGGAGATGCCGTCCGACTTGGTGAAGCTCTTGCCCGCGATGTCCTCGGCGCCGTAGATCAGCACCGCGTCACCGCAGTAGTTCGACCCCGAGTCCGAGCACGCGCCGCCCTGGCCGCGGTAGCCAGCGACCACGAAGTCGTCGATGCCGTCGCCGTTGACGTCACCGACGATGCTGTTCTCACGACCGTAGTAGGCCGAGCTGCCCGAGCCGGTGAAGGTCACCATCGAGTCTGAGCCGTACTCCCAGTTGTCGTAGATGCAGAAGTCGGCCGAGCCGTTGCAGTTGTTGTCGATGCCGTCGTTGCAGACCTCGCGCACGCCCGGGTTCACGCTGGCATCCGCGTCGTCACAGTCGCCGGTCAGCACCTCGGGCACGTAGTACTCGGGCTGGTAGCAGCTCTGGATCACGTCCTCGGGATCGCCGTAGCCGTCGCGGTCCTTGTCGCCGTACCAGGGGGTGGCGTCGAGAGAGTCCGCGTCATCGACGATGCCGTTGCAGTCGTTGTCGATCTGGTCGCAGCGCTCGACCGCCTCGGGGTTGATGATGGCGGAGAAGTCGTCGCAGTCACCGCCGATGGTGATGGAGCCCTCGGGCTGCTCGCAGGCGTAGATGGCCGAGTCCGAGCCGCCGTAGCCGTCCTGGTCGTAGTCGGTGTAGTAGGCGTCCGCGTCCACGGCGTTGTCGTCCAGGTCGCCGTTGCAGTTCTGGTCGACCTTGTCGCAGAACTCCGGAGCGCCAGGGTAGACGTCGGCGTCGTCGTCCGAGCAGTCGGTCGAGTTGTCGACGTAGCCGGCGGGGGCGGCACAGCGGACCTTGGCCTGCTCCCAGACGCCGAAGCCGTCGCCGTCCCGGTCCAGGAAGAAGATCTGGCCGCCGCGGGCGTACTCGTCGTCCACGACCTCGTTGCAGTCGTTGTCCACGCCGTCGCAGACCTCCACTGCGCCCGGGTAGACACTGAAGTCGGAGTCGTCACAGTCCAGGCTCGCCGGAACGCCATCTCCGTCGCCGTCCTGCGGGGCGCAGGCAGTGACTGCGAGGGCGAGGCCAAGCATCGTGGTCAGGTGGCGCATGTCGTCTCCATCCAGTGCGCGACGCCGATGGGGCGGCGGGGGGGGTCGGCCGTCAAAGCCTTGTCAGCGAAGAGTCTAGACCAGGAGCCGGTGTCGTGACCAGTTGGATTCCCGGTCGGCACAACCGACCGGACCTTCAGGGGCAGACACCCACCTCGGGTCATCTTCAGTTGGGAGGATAGACCTCCGTGCTGGACGACAGCAACGGATCGGGACCGAACGGGTTCAGAAATCCCCTGTCGGTGTTGCACACTGGTGTCGGCGTGGCGCGCGTCGGGCATCCCCGGGGCGGCCAGATGTCGGACCCCCCGTGAAGGATCGCGGAGAACATGCCACCTACCACCTGACGGCTCTCACCAGCGGCGGTAGGTTCCGCTGGACACGACGCAGAACGGAGCTCGCTTGCCCTCGACCCTGCACACCCGCGGACTCGTCCGTGCAGCCCTGCCGCCCCTCGGCCTCGCAATGCTCGCCCTCGGGATCAGCACCGAGGCGCTCGCCCAGAGCGGCTTCTCCACGGACATCGAGCTGGTGCGCCCGACGTTCTCGCCCAAGTCGACCGCCGGTGTGGACTCCCCGTTCACCGGTGGCGAAGGCGTGCTGAACCTCGGCGTGCAGCTCCAGTTCGAGCGGGATCCCCTACGCCTCATCGAGTTCGACCGGGTCGCGGGCGCGGTCGTGCGGAACCGCACCATCGCCCAGCTTGGCGCTTCCTACGCCCTGTCCGACCGGATCAGCGTGCGCGGCTCGCTGCCCATCGCGGCGCAGTGGGGCAGCGAGATCGAGGACTGGTCGGGCGACGGGGTGGGCGTCGGCGACTTCACCGCGGGCCTGCGCTACCAGTTCTTCGAGGGCTCCGGCTTCACCCTGGGCGCCCACGGCGACCTGCTCCTGAACACCGGCACCCGCAGCCGGTACATGGGCGAGCAGCAGCCCCGCACCCACTTCGGCCTGCTCGCCGCTTATGAGGTCGGGCCGGTGCTCGTGCTGTCGAACGTGGGCGTGCAGACCCGCTTCGGCGTGGACACGAAGCTCGACTTCGTGCTGGACGACGAGCTGGTCTGGAACAGCGCCGTGGTCGTCGACACGCCGCTGGACGGGCTCGCCGTCAACGGCGAGATCCTCTCCCGCTACGGCATGGCGCGCCTGTTCACCGGCGCCGCCGAGACCTCGATGGAGTGGACCGCCGGCGTGCAGTACGGCCTCTCCGACAACCTGCGCCTGGACGTGGGCGTCGGTCGCGGCATCACGTCGGGCTACGGCACCACGGCCTACCGGGGCATCGTCGGCATCCGCTACGAGCGCCGCCCGCCCCCGCCGGTCGAGGAGGAGCCTGACTTCATCGTCGACATCGTGGACATCCCGATCGACGAGCCGGTGGTCCAGACCCCGCCCGACGGCTGGCGCCAGGGCGAGCTGGCCCGTCAGGTCGACAACGTCATCGAGATCCGCGACCCGATCCAGTTCGAGTTCGCCACCGCGCGCATCCTGCCGGAGTCCATCCCGACCCTGCGCCAGGTCGCCGGCCTGGTGAACGGCGACGCGCGGATCGGCCACCTGCTCATCGAGGGGCACGCGTCCGAGGAGGGCAGCTTCGCCTACAACTACGATCTCTCGATCCGCAGGGCGAAGGCGATCTTCGAGCAGCTCATCGTCCTCGGCGTGCACCCGGAGCGCATGAGCTACCGGGGCATGGGCGAGGTCGTGCCGGTGGCGATGGGCAGCGACGAGGCCAGCCTCGAGAAGAACCGTCGCGTCGAGTTCGAGATCATCAAGCAGTACGACCCGAACGAGACCCGCCCCTCTCGCCGTCCGCCGGTGCTCAAGCCCGACATCCGCCTGCCCTGGAACGGCGAGGACAAGGCCGTCGACCTGCCGCCACCGCTCCCCGAGCCCAAGGCGAAGCGCAAGGATCTGCTGGAGGACGACGGCGAGGACGAGGGCAGCGCGCCCCCGCCCACGGACGAGACGCCACAGCAGCCC
>CALATR010000315.1 GCA_937891875.1 uncultured Pseudomonadota bacterium
CAGACTCACGGGGTCAGGACGTGAGGGGTTGGACTTCCACGCGGCAGGATGCAACCCCTCTCGTCCTGACCCCCGTGGTCCTTGGGCGCCAGAGACGATCAGCGTGCTCCCCGCCTCGATGATCGAGTTCTCTATGCGCCTTTCGCGAGAACGTCTGCGCTCGGCCAGACCCCTCCCCACCTCCGTCCGATCTCCGGCGCTCCGCTCCTCCGTGGTGAAAACAGACGTACGAACTCCAACATCTCTCTCTGTGGACCCCTCTGTGCCTCTGAGTCTCTGTGCCGAGTGCCGCCCCGGACCACCCCGATCCCCCGGACCACCCCGATCCCCCGCGAATCCAGTCGACAAGGGAATCGAACCGCTTCTGTCACGTTTGTGAGTGTCTGCTCACTCACAAATTGTTGCGGTGGACTGGACGGCCGTCGGCGGTCGGTGTAGTCGAGAGACCGAAGGTAAGTGAGCACTCACTCACGAGTGTGATCTCCCGTACACACTGCGAGAAACCATGGCGCGACCTCGCCAATTCACCGACGCCGAGATCCTGCACGAGGCGCGACGCTGCTTCCTGGAGCACGGCGCCCACGTCTCGACGGCCCACATCGCCCAGGAGATCGGCCTGTCCCAGGCGGCCCTGTTCAAGCGGTTCGGGACCAAGGAGAACCTGCTCGTCAGCGCGCTGGCGCCCGAGGAGATCCCGGAGTGGATCGCCCACCTCGATGATGGCCCCAGCGACGCTCCCATGGAGGAGCAGCTCTACCGGATCGCGGTCAAGGCGTTCACGTTCATGAAGGGGCTGACGCCGGCGCTGATGGTGCTGAAGTCTGCGGGCCTCAGCCCGCAGCTGCTGCTGAAGCGCTTCGAGATCCCGCCGCCGCTGCGGGCGCGCATGAAGCTCACCCACTTCTTCGAGCAGGCGCTCGAGCGCGGACTGATCGACACCCCCGACCCGCAGGACCTCGCCCTGCAGTTCATGGGGGCCATCCACGTCCGTGTGTTCTTCGGTCACATGTTCGGAATGCAGACCGACCCGGCCGGCGATGACGCGTACCTGCGCAACCTCGTCCAGCACCTCTGCCACGGCATGCTCCCGGGGGACCGATGAGCCGGTTGCTTCCTTTGATCCTGATGCTTGCGCTGCCGGTCGGCGCGCTCGCTGCCACGCCCGAGGAGCTGTCGCCCGACGCCGGGCTCCGCTTCTCCAGCGGTACCCCGGACCCGGTGGCGGCCTCGCCGTGGTGGCAGCGCATGGGGGATCCCGCGATGGCGCGGGTCGTCGACGAGGCGCTCGCCGGCAACCTCGACCTCGAGCGGCTGCGTGCCCTGGAGCGCCAGTCGGAGGCGGTCGCGCTGCAGTCCTTCTCCCTGCTCGCGCCCACGGTCACGGCCAACGCCCAGGCGACGCTGGCCCCCCGCGACAGCCTCGGGTTCGGCTTCATCCCGCCCGGCGCGTCCGGCAGTGACCCCGACGCGCCCAAGACCTACACCAACGGCACCGCGACCCTGGACGCGCGTTGGAGCGTGGACGTCTTCGGCCGCAACGCCTCCTCCTGGCGCGCGGCCCAGCGTGACATCACCGCCAATCGCTCCCAGCTGGATGACCTGTCCGAGACCACCGCGCTCCTGGTCGCCAACGCGTACCTCGACGTGGTGACGGCGCGGCAGCGGGTGGAGATCCTGCAGGCGCAGATCGTCACCAACGAGGAGCTCCTCGAGATCCTCCAGCTCCGCTACGAGCGGGGTGACGCCAGCTCCCTGGACGTGCTGCAGCAGCGGCAGAGCCTCGCGACCGTGCAGGCTCAGCTGCCCACCGCGCGGCTGCTCGCCGAGACCGCTGCCCAGCGCCTCGCGGTCGCGGTCGGTCGCCCGCCCATGCAGCCGCCCACCGTGTCCGGCGAGCTCCCCGAGCTGACCGAGTCGCCCGTGGTCGGCACCCCCGCGGACCTCATCGACAACCGCCCGGATCTGCGGGCGGAGGCCGCGCGCCTCAACGCCTCCCGCGATCGGCGCTACTCCGCGTATGCGGCGGTTGCACCGACCATCTCCCTAACCGGACGCACCGGCTGGCAGTTCATCGATCTGGACGAGTACAACTCCCAGACCTTCTGGAACGCCGGTGCCGCCCTGTCCGTCCCGATCTTCGGCGGCGGCGTCAACCTCGGTCGCATCCGCCAGGCCCGCGCCGCTCACGACGCCCAGGCCGCGGCATTCGAGGCCCAGGTCCTCCTGGCCATGCAGGAGGTCGAGCAGGCGCTGTCCCAGGAGCGCCTGCAGCGCGAGGCCGTCGTCGCCCAGACCGCCCAGCTGGACGCCGCCCGCTCCGCCGCCCAGACCGCGCGCGAGCAGTACCTGCAGGGCACGGCTCCCTTCCTCAACGTCCAGTCCGCGATCACCCGCGAGCAGCAGGCCGAGCTGTCCCTGCTGCAGGCGCGCCGCGACCTGGTCACCGTCCGCATCAACCTGCACACGGCCCTCGGCGGGCCGTGGACCCGTTCCCTCGGCACGTCCGTGGGCTCTCCGGAGGCTCTCCGATGAGCATCGTCTCCAAGATCCTGACCCGCGGCGTCCTGCCGGTGGGCATCATCGCGCTCGGCCTGGGCTGCGCGGGGGCACTGTTCGCCAGCCGCCCCACCGCCGAGTCCCAGGAACCCACTGCCGAGGCCCAGCCGGTCGAGGTCATCGAGGCCCAGCCCCGCGAGGTCTCCGCCGTGGTGCAGGCGACCGGCTCGGTCGAGGCGGCGCGCTCGGTCGTGCTCACCCCGGAGGTCAGCGGCCGCGTCACGTTCGTGGACGCTCGGATACGGCCGGGCGGCTCCTTCGCGGAGGGGGAGACCCTGCTCCGCATCGATCCCCGGGACTACCGGGCCCAGCTGGCTGCCGACGAGGCACGCCTGGCCCAGGCGAGGCTGGAGCTGGCGCTGGAGGAGAAGCGGCAGCTCACCGCCAAGCGCGAGTGGGAGCTCCTCGGAGACGAGGCGGCCGACAGCCCGCTCGCCCTGCGCAAGCCCCACCTGGAGGTCGCGCAGGCCAACGTGCGATCGGCGGAGGCGGCGGTCGAGCGCAGCCA
This sequence comes from uncultured Pseudomonadota bacterium, assembly GCA_937891875.1. Lineage (GTDB taxonomy): Bacteria > Myxococcota_A > UBA796 > UBA796 > REDI01. The sequence goes on from CALATR010000315.1 coordinate 3,065, forward strand.
GAAGAACCTGTCGCGCACGAGCCTGCGCGCCCCGTTCAACGCGGTGGTCGCGAGCGAGAACGTCGAGGAGGGACAGGTGGTCAGCGCCCAGTCCCAGCAGCTGATGACCCTGGTGGGCACGGACGCCGCCCGGGTCTCGGTGAGCGTGCCGGTCGAGCGGCTGTCGAGCATGGACATTCCTGGGTTCAACGCCGACTATGGCTCGCGGGCACGGGTCATCCTGGAGCGCGCGGGCGGCCCGGACGTGGTCCACGAGGGCCAGGTCACCGGCGTCAGCGGTCAGCTCGACCCCCAGACCCGCACCGCCACGGTCGTGGTCGAGGTGCCCGACCCCCGCAGCGGCGACGAGCCCCTGCTCCCCGGCAGCTTCGTCAAGGTGGAGCTGGTCGGCCGGCCCCTCGAGGGCGCGGTGCCGGTGCCCCGCCGGGCGCTCGCCACGGTCGACAGCGTGTGGCTGGTCGTCGACGGCAAGCTCGCCCCGCGCACGGTCGACGTCGGCTGGCGCACCGACGACGAGGTCTTCATCACCGACGGGCTCGCTCCCGGAGACCGGGTCGTGCTGACCCCGCCGTCGCTGCCCATCGCGGGCATGCCCGTCGTGCCCAAGGAAGAGATGGCCCAGCAGGACGCGGGGGGCGGCGATGAGTGATTCCACCGAGGAGGTCACCGACCCGGTGGCCGACGATCCGTCCCTGAGGAAGGGCGCGATCTCGTGGATGGCTCGCAACGGCGTCGCCGCGAACCTGCTCATGGCGGGCATCCTGGCCTGCGGCATCCTGCTCGGCCTGCTCCAGGTGAAGCAGGAGGTCTTCCCGGAGTTCTCGCTCGACATCATCACCGTGCGCGTGCCCTACCCGGGCGCCTCGCCAGAAGAGGTCGAGCAGGGCATCGTGCTCGCGGTCGAGGAGGAGGTCCGCGGCATCGACGGGGTCAAGGCCGTCGATGCGACCGCGGCCGAGGGCTACGGCGTCGTCAGCGTCGAGCTGCTCCTGGGTGCCAACCCGGACAAGGTCCTCGCCGACGTGAAGAACGCGGTGGACCGGATCACCAGCTTTCCCGAGGACGCGGAGGAGCCGTCGGTGTCCCTGCTGTCGACGCGGCGGCGGGTGATCTCGATGTTCATCTCCGGCGACCAGGACCTCAGCACCCTGCAGGACATCGCCGAGGACGCCCGTGCCGAGCTGATCGGCGGGGAGGGGGTCACCTACGTCGAGATCCGGGGCGTGCCGGCCAACGAGGTCGTCGTGGAGGTCCCCCGCGAGACCCTGCAGCGCTACGGCCTGACCCTCGAGGAGGTCGCCCAGCGGGTGCGCGCCGCCTCCATCGAGCTGCCCGCTGGCGGCATCGACACCGCTGGCGGCGAGATCCTCGTCAAGCTGGACGACCGGCGCCGCATGGGGGAGGACTTCCGCGACATCGTCATTCGGGGCACCCCTGGTGGCGGCGTGCTCACCCTCGCCGACGTCGCGACCATCCGCGACACCTTCGAGGAGAACGACCAGGCGACCTACCTCAACGGCGAGCGCGCCGTCGAGATCGTCGCCTACCGGGTCGGCAGCGAGTCCCCCCAGGGCGTTGCCGACTATGTCCGGTCCTTCGCCGAGGATCTGAAGGCGGACCTGCCGGGCAACGTGCACGTCACGATGCTCAAGGACGACAGCATCATCCTGCGTCAGCGCATCGAGCTGCTGGTGAAGAACGCCGTCCAGGGCCTCTTCCTGGTCCTGCTGGTGCTCTACCTGTTCCTCAACGTGCGCCTCGCCTTCTGGGTCGCCCTGGGCATCCCGGTGTCCTTCCTGGGCGCGTTCGCGCTGATGCCCGGGCTCGACATCTCGGTGAACATGATCAGCCTGTTCGCCTTCATCATCACCCTCGGCATGGTCGTCGACGACGCGATCGTCATCGGCGAGAACATCTACGAGAAGCTCGAGAGCGGGCTGCCACCGGCGCGGGCCGCCATCGAGGGCGCGCGGGAGATGGCGGTGCCGGTCACGTTCGCCATCCTCACGACCATCGCCGCGTTCTCGCCGATGTTCTTCGTGCCGGGCGTCGCGGGCAAGCTGTTCCGCATCCTGCCCGGCATCGCGCTGGCGGTGCTCACGTTCAGCCTGGTCGAGTCCTTCTTCGTGCTGCCGGCCCACCTCGGCCACGAGACCCTGGTCGAGCGCTTCATCAAGACCCGCCTCGGCTGGCTCGACCTGCCCAGCCGGTGGTTCGGCAGGGGCCTCGACTGGTTCAACGAGCGGATCTACAAGCCGGTCCTGCGCAACACCGTCGAGCTGCGCTACGTCGCCGCCGCCCTCGCCCTCGCGACCTTCGCGGCGACCGTCGGCGTCGTCGGCGCGGGCATCGTGCCCTTCACCGGCTTCCCGGTGCTCGAGGGCAACACGGTGACCGCGTCGGTGCGCCTGCCCTACGGCACGCCGGTCGCGCGGACCGAGGAGGTTCGGGCCGTCCTCGAGGCGGGCGCCATGCGCGCCATCGAGAACGCCCCCGAGGAGGGGCTGCTGGAGGCGATCATCACCCGCGTCGGCGAGGGGCCGTCCCAGGGCGGACCGGTCGGCGGCGCGGGTGCGGTGGGCAGCCACCTGCTGACCATCGAGATGGAGCTCATCGGCAGCGAGAACCGCGACACCAGCGCGACGTTCCTCGAGGAGGCCTGGGCGAACGAGGTGCCGCCGATCGCTGGCCTCGAGTCCTTGACGTTCAACGCCAACATCGGGCCGAGTGGCGCCGCGGACGTCGAGATCCAGCTCGCGCACACGGACTTCGACACGCTCATCGACGCCTCGAGCGAGCTCTCCGACAAGCTGCGGACCTACTCCGACCTCACCGGCGTCACCAACAGCTACGCCGCAGGCAAGCAGCAGTACACCTACTCCCTCAAGCCCGCGGCCACGACGCTCGGCGTGACCGGCAACGATGTGGCGCGCCAGCTCCGGGCCGCGTTCTTCGGGGCCGAGGCCCTGCGCGAGCAGCGCGGTCGCAACGAGGTCAAGGTCCTGGCTCGGCTGCCCCGGGAGCAGCGCACCAGCCTCTACGATCTCGAGCAGCTGCGGATCCGCACCCCTCAGGGAGGCTTCGTGCCCCTGGAGCAGGTGGCGCTGCTGACTCCGGACCGGTCGCCGACCGACATCCTGCGGGAGAACGGCAAGCGGGTCATCAACGTCACCGCGATGCTCTCCGAGGGCGTGCCCAGCAACCAGGCCGTCGTGACCGATCTCAACGACAACGTCTTCGACAAGCTCAAGGCCGACTATCCGGGCCTGTCCGTCGGCTATGCCGGTCAGCAGGCGGAGCTGAACGAGTCCCTGTTCGTCCTGCTGTCGTACTTCGGCGTCGCGCTCATCGTCATCTACGCCCTGCTGGCGATCCCGTTCAAGAGCTACTTCCAGCCGTTCATCATCATGCTCGGCGCCATCCCCATGGGCTTCGTGGGGGCGGTGCTCGGTCACCTGCTGCTCGGCTACAAGCTCTCGATGGTGTCGATGTTCGGCATCGTCGCGCTCGCGGGTGTCGTCATCAACGACAGCCTCGTGCTCATCGACGCGGCCAATGTCTACCGGCGGCAGAACCCGGACGCGACCGCCCTCGACGCGATGATCTACGCGGGAACCCGGCGTCTGAGGCCGATCCTGCTGACCTCGCTGACCACGTTCTTCGGCCTCATGCCGCTCATCTTCGAGACCAGCGTGCAGGCGCGCTTCATCGTGCCCATGGCCATCTCGCTGGGCTGCGGCATCCTGTTCGCGACCTTCATCATCCTGCTGCTGGTGCCGAGCCTGTACCTGATCCTCGAGGACCTCCTGTGGGCCTTCAAGGCGTTCAGCGGATTCGTGCTCGGCACGGGTGGCGGGTCGCGCCCCTCCAAGTCACAGCAGCCCCCGCCCGGCGGGGAGCTGGGGGAGGGGGCAGCGCCGGCAAAGTAGCGTCGCTGACCAAACAGGACACCAGCCGTCCTGATTGCATTTGGCACTCCGGCTGGTGTGATTAGAGTTCGTCGTTCCCGGAGGACCATGCCCACCCCTGCTGCTTCGCCGACCCCGCTCTCCCATGGTGACGAGGCCGACGTCCTGGCAGTCGTGGCCCGTCTGTGCCAGGTCGTGGGCGTGCCCTACGACGGCGCGTCGGCGCGGGTCGCCTTCCGCCAGGCCTGCGTGCCCCGGGATCTGCCCGACTGGGCGGCGCCCCTGGGACATGCGTGCCGCGCGGTTGGCATGCGCGCGAGGCCGTGGACGGGGTCGGTGCGGGACGCATGGGAGCAGGCCCGGCGAGACCTGCCCATGGTCACGGCGCTCGTCGGGCCGGACGGTGCGCTGACCTGGGTGGTCGTCGGCGGACGCTGGGGTCGCAAGGTGGAGCTGTGGGAGCCCACCGGCCAGGACGAGCGTCGGCGCCTCGGCTTCAAGGCCTTCGTGCAGCGGGTCGGGCTCGGTGGGGCGGACCGGCTGCTCCCGTGGATGCTCGTCGAGCCCGTGGCCCCCGCGACCGAGATGCTCGGCACGCCCGGCGCCGGGATCGGCGTGTTCGGTCGCCTGCAGGCCCTGCTCCGGGCGGAGCGGCAGGACCTGTGGGTCATCCTTGCCTATGCAGTTGGAATCGGCATTCTGGGCCTGGCGACGCCGCTGGTCGTGCAGGTGCTGGTCAACACGGTCGCCTTCACCGCGATGCCAGGCCCGGTGTTCGTGCTGGCCGGGCTGCTGCTGGGCTGCCTGGTGTTCGCCGCGGTGCTCCGGGCGCTCAAGCGGTACGCCATCGAGATCCTGCAGCGGCGGGTGTTCGTGCAGATCACCGCGGATCTCGCGTGGCGCCTGCCTCGGGTCCGTGCCGCTGCGTTCGACCGCAAGCGGGGCTCGGAGCTGGTCAACCACTTCTTCGACGTGCTGACCGTACAGAAGGCAGCCAGCTCGCTGCTGGTCGATGGTCTGTCCGCCGCCATCTCCGCAGTGGTGGGCCTGGTGCTGCTCGCCATCTACCACCCCGCGCTGCTCGGCTTCGGCATCTTCCTGGTGGTCGCGATCGTCGTGCTGATGGTCGGCCTGGGACGCCGCGGCCCGGACACGGCCATCGTCGAGTCGAAGGCGAAGTACCGGGTCGCCGGCTGGCTCGAGGAGGTCGCCGAGCGCCCGGGGCTGTTCAAGCTGCCCGGCGGCGCTCGCCTTGCGCTCCAGCGGGCGGACGACCTGACCCACAGCTACCTCGACGCCCGCGAGGCCCACTTCGTCATCTTCTTCCGCCAGTACGTGGGCACCCTGGGCCTGCAGGTCGTGTCTGCGTCGGCCCTGCTCGCGGTCGGTGGCTGGCTCGTGGTCGAGCGGCAGCTGTCCCTGGGCCAGCTTGTCGCTGCCGAGCTCGTCGTCGCCGCCATCCTCGCTGCGTACGCCAAGTTCGCGGACAAGCTCGACATCTTCTACGACCTCCTCGCCGGTCTCGACAAGCTGGGCGTGCTGGTCGACCTGCCCCTCGAGTCCCAGGTGGGCGCGGTGCCTCCGCCCACCGGTGAGCCGGTCTCCCTCGAGATCTCCGGCGCGACCTTCGCCTTTCCAGGCGGAGCACCCGTGCTGCGCGGGGTCGACCTCGACGTGGCTCCCGGTGAGCGCGTCGGCATCTGCGGCGCGGACGGAGCGGGCAAGAGTGTACTTGCTGACTTGATCTTCGGCCTTCGGACCCCGGACTCGGGCTCCGTGTCCTTCGACGGCGCGGACCTCCGCGGCCTGCGACCCAAGGCGGTGCGGTCCATCGCGGCGCTGACCCGTGGACCGGAGGTGGTCAGCGGCAGCATCCGGGAGAACGTGACGCTCGGTCGCTCCGAGGTCCGAGACGAGGACGTCGATCGTGCGCTCCAGATGGCAGGGCTCGACCGCGCGGTCGCCCGCTTGCCCGAGGCGCTCGACACCCAGCTGACTCCGTCGGGACAGCCGCTGTCGTCTACCCAGGTCCTGCGCCTCATGATCGCCCGGGCCGTGGCCGAGCGGCCGCGCCTGCTGATCATCGACCACACCCTCGACGCCATGGCGCCGGCGGACCAGGCCCACGTGCTGGACACGATGTGCCGGGAGCACGCCCCGTGGACCCTGCTGGTCCTGACTCAGGACCCGGACGTCCTGCGCAGGCTGGACCGGCGTTGCCGCCTCGTCGACGGCCAGCTCGTCCCGATGGACCGAGTCCAGGAGGTGTCCGCATGAACCACCTCATGACGCTCCACGACTCGGTCCGGATCTCGGCGCTTCGTCGGGTGCGCACCCCCGGCCGCCTGCAGCGCACCGCCCGCAATGTGATCATCGCCGCGGTGATCTGCGCGGTGCTCTCGGTGGTCATGCCCTGGCAGCAGACATCGATGGGCACGGGGCGGGTGACGGCGTACGACCCGGCCAGCCGGACCCAGCGGGTGGAGGCGCCGATCAAGGGTCGCGTGCAGGAGTGGCACGTGGCGGAAGGCACCCAGGTCACCGCCGGCCAGCTCCTGGCGACGCTGCAGGACAACGACCCCGCCTACCTGGCTCGCCTCGAGGGGGAGCTGGAGACGGTGGACGACCGACTGGCGTCGGCGCTCGACTCGTTGTCAGCGTACGAGGCCAAGTACGAGGCTGCGGTGGCGGGCCGGGATGCGGCCGTGACCGCGGCCGAGGCCAAGGTGACCGCAGCGAGGCGCAAGGTCGACGCGGCGCGGCAGAAGGTGAAGATCGCCGAGGCGGACTTCGAGACCGCGGACCTGAACCTGAGCCGAGTCGAGCCCCTGTTCGAGCAGGGGCTGGTGAGTGAGCGCAAGATGGAGCTCACGCGTCTGAAGTGGCGGGAGACCCAGGCAAAGCTCCTCGAGGCCCAGGCGAACGTGGCAGAGAGCCAGGCCTCCTATGCCGAGTCCGAGGCCAGCCTGATCGCCAAGCGCGAGGAGCAGCGCGGCAAGGTCGAGGCCGCGCGGGCGGATCAGCAGGCGGCGCGCCAGAAGCTCGCCGAGCTGCGGGCGAAGCGTCTGGACACCGAGACCAAGCTCTCGCGGCAGGGCGCCCAGCAGGTCGTGGCACCGCGAGACGGTACGATACTGGAGATCCTCCACGGGCAGGGCGGCGAGCAGATCAAAGAGGGCGACACCCTGGCCCGCCTCGTGCCCAGCGACGTCATGAATGTCGTGGAGCTCAAGGTCGACGGCAACGACGTGCCGCTGATCCGCCGCGGGCAGCACGTGCGCCTGCAGTTCGAGGGATGGCCAGCGGTCCAGTTCGTGGGCTGGCCGAGCGTCGCCGTGGGCACCTTCCCCGGCGAGGTCACCTTCGTCGACGCCGCGGACGACGGCACCGGCAAGTTCCGAGTCGTGGTGCGCGAGCCCGAGAACCCCGAGACGCCCTGGCCGGACGAGCGCTACATGCGCCAGGGTCTGCGCGCCAAGGGCTGGGTCCAGCTGTCCCGGGTGCCCCTGGGCTGGGAGATCTGGCGGCAGCTCAACGGCTTCCCGCCCACGGTCGAGCCGCCGGAGGCGGGCGAGGCGCCGCAGGACGGGCCGAAGATGCCCAAGGCCATCGTGCCCAAGGACAAGTGATGTTCAACCTGCTCTTTGGGGTGGGCGCGCTCCTCCTCGGGCCGGTCGCGCTCGCTGCGCCGGGTGACGACCCGGCGGAGGTGGAGACCACTCCGTCGACCGCGGCTGGAGACGACGGCGTGGCCGCGCGGGCACGGGCGACCTCGGTGGCGCGACTGCGCGACATGCTCGGCGCCCACGCGAAGGGCCCGCCGCTGGTACGGCCGATCGTGGTCGGGGCGATCGACGGGCGACACCCCAAGGTGCGGGCGCTGGTGGCGGCGGTGGCGGCGGCGCGAGGGGATCGGCTGCGGACGCGGTTCTACGACGTCACCGTGGCCACCGACACCAAGGCCGCGGTGGACGGGTACTACCGCTACGTCATCTCCGACAACACCGTCACTGCCGACGTGGGCGCGGCGACCCTGCAGGCGGGCTGGCGCTTCGGGCTGGACGGGAGCGAGGGCGCCCTGCCCGACTACTACGGCGAGTACAAGACCCTCGCCGGGGGTGAGGTGCGCCTGCACGTGGGGCTCGACCTGCTGGAGGGCCTGGTCACCGACTCCGAGCGCACCGCGCTGCGCCAGGCGGACGTCGGCATCGATCTCGCCGAGGCGGACCTCGCGCTGACCGAGCTGGTCGTCCTGCGGGACGGGGTCGAGGCGTGGGCCAAGTGGGTCGGCTCCGGCCGGATCCTCGCGCTGGACCAGGCGCTGCTGGACGTCGCCAATCAGCGCCAGCAGGCCGTCGACCAGCGCATCGGGCTGGGTGACCTCGCCCCGGTCGAGCGCGTCCGCAACCGGCAGATCGTCGCCCAGCGCGAGGCGGATCTCGCCGAGGCCCGCGGCGAGTTCACCGCGTCGACCGAGAAGCTGGCGTTGTACCTTCGTAACGAGGGTGGCGAGGGTGAGCGGGTCGGCATCGAGCGCCTGCCCGATCGGGTGGCTGCTCCCGCCGGCGCCCCTGCCTTCGACGGGGATCCCGTCGAGCTGGCCCTGCGCGAGCACCCGCTCCTGCGCACGGCCCGCGCCCACCTGGAGCTGACCGACCTGGACCGCCGGCTTGCCCGCTTCGGCCTGCTGCCCAAGGCGTCCATCTACGGCGAGGTCTCGCAGGACCTGCAGGCAGGGGGCGATCCGTCGGACAGCCTGGCTCCGCGGGTGGCCATGGTCGGCACGAAGGTGTCGGTGCCGCTCGGCAACACGAAGGACCGCGGCAAGCGGCGCATGGCCGAGGCCAAGTGGACCAAGGCCCAGGCCGACCTCGATTGGCTGGAGGACCAGATCGTCGCGCAGGTCCGCTCGGCCCAGGCGCGGGAGCAGGCGGCGCTGGTGCGCTGGCGCCGGGCGGCCGAGTCCGTCGACCTGGCCCTGCAGCTCCAGGAAGCCGAGCAGGTCCGCTTCGACGCCGGCGACATCGACCTCCTGCGCCTGTGGCAGGTCGAACAGGAGACCGCCAAGTCCATCCGCACCGAGGTCAAGGCCTGGGTCGCGTACCAGGTGGCCGTCGCCGAGCTGGAGCTGGCCGTGGGGCAGCGGCTGGAGTGAGGGGCGCCTCCCTACGCCGGCACTTCCTTGGTGTCGGTCTGCTCGCCGTAGCGCGGCGCCAGCAGCTTCTGGAAGACGCCGGCCAGATCCTCGGGGACCTTGGCCTTGGCGCGGGCGCGCATGTCGAACATGGCCAGCACGACCTGTCCGTCGACCGCGACGTCGCCGTTCTCCTTCACCACGCGCTGGCGGAAGTGCAGGCTGTGCTCGCCGATGTGGACCAGGGCGGTCTCGATGACGAGCTTGTCGTCCAGCTGGGCCTCGTGGAGGTAGTCCAGGGTGACGTGGCGCACGACGGGCGCGATGGAGTGGCCGAAGCGGTCGCGGGTCAGGCCGGCGTCGCGGACCCAGCCGAAGCGGCCCCACTCCAGGTACTCCTGGTACTTCGCGTTGTTGACGTGACCGAGGAAGTCGACCTCGGTCGAGCGAACGGTGTGGAGGACGCGGGAGAGCATCGCGGGGGCTCCTGGCTGCAAGCGCGGCAGGTAGCCCGCCCGCGCGGGTCAGGCCAAGCCCAGGGTCGCCCGCACGGCGTCGGCATAGTCGGTGTGCTCGAAGCGGAATCCCCATTCCTGGGCCCGGGCGGGGACGACGCGCTGCCCTCCGAGCACCAGCACCTCGCCCATCTCACCCAGGGCGGTGCGGATGGCCGCCGCCGGTGTGGGCACGATGGCGGGGCGGCCGAGCACCTGGCCCAGCACCCGCGCCTGCTCCTTCTGGGGGAGGGGGTTCGGGGCGACCGCGTTGACCGGCCCGCTCCAGTCCTCCTCGAAGAGGGCGCCGTGCAGGAGCGCGACCAGGTCGTCGAGGGAGATCCAGCTGATCCACTGGTCCCCGGTGCCGATGGGGCCGCCTGCGCCGGCGCGGAACAGGGGCAGCATGGTGGCGAGGGCGGCTCCCGCGGCGGTGGTCACGATGCCGATCCGAGGGATGACCAGGCGCGTGCCGTGAGCGCGGACCGCCTCGGCCTCGGCCTCCCACGCGGTGGCGACCTCGGAGAGGAAGTCGTCCCCGGCGGGGCTGTCTTCGGTCAGCTCGCGGTCGTCGGATGGGCCGTAGCGACCGATCGCCGACGCCGAGACCAGCACCCGAGGCTTCGGGTCCAGCTGGCCGATGGCCTCCACGATGAGGCGGGTGCCGTCGACCCGGCTCTCGCGGATCGCCTGTTTGTGGGCGTCGGTCCATCGTTCTGACACGGGGGCGCCCGCCAGGTGCACGACCGCGTCCACGCCCTGCAGGGCCTCGAGGTCGATGGTGCCGGCCTTGACGTCCCAGACGCAGTCGCCGTGCTCGCGCTTGCGGCGGGTGACCCGGACGACCTCGTGGCCGCCGGTCGTGAGGAAGGCGGCGAGCGCACTGCCCACCAGGCCGGTCGCGCCGGTGATGGCGATCCGGAGCCGTGGGCGATCGGCGTACGCGGCGTGGCGGGCGAGATCCTGTCGGGTGCGGCGATGGCGGTAGCGGAACATGCGGTCGTTGACGCCCTTGAGGCTGGGTACGGCGACCGCGCCGAACGGACCGCCGGGAGGCGTCCAGGTGATCGCGTCCTCCATGCGACAGCCGCCCGCCTCGGTCGGCTGGAAGTGATGCTCGTGACGCCACGCGGCAAACGGGCCCTTCTGCTGTTCGTCGACGAAGAGGTTGGGAGGCTCGCACACCGTGTGCAGGGCCTCCCAGGTGATCGGCACCCCGGCCTTCTTGATGCGGAAGACCGTCTGCGCGCCGACGTCGAGCCCCTGGTCCCCGTCGACGAACGTCATGTCCTCCCAGGGCGGAGCGAGTCGGGCGAAGGCGCCCGGGCGGGCGTGCCATGCCCACACATCCTCGACGGAGTGGGGGAGTGACGTCGCGTATCGTTGGGTGACGGTGGGCATGGGTGGCATCTCCCGGTGCGCTTGCGTATCTACCCCGCTCTCGACCTGCCCCCGCCCTACTCCCCTCCGAGCGTTCGAGGGCCCGTGCTGAAGCGACTGCTGCTCATCCTGGTCGTGCTGCTCACCGCGTGCGTGGACCGAGGGGTCGTGCCTGCGGCTCGAGACGGTACCTTGTCGCTCGCGGGTTGGGAACCCGGCGACGTGGGCCCGCTCGAGGGCACCTGGGAGGTGCAGCAGGGCCTGGTGCATCCGCCGATCCTGCTTGATCACCCCGTGCTGCTCGAGGTCCCCGGCTCCTGGGACTCCGGGCCTGGGGCCCCGCTGGACAGCCCGTTCGGCGAGGCGACCTATCGGCTCGTGGTCACCGACGTGCCCGACCAGCCCGAGGTCGCGATGGAGCTCGTCTCCGGCGGTGCGGTCGAGGCCTGGGTCGACGGGGTCAAGGTGGCGAGTCGGGGCGTGATCTCGGCTGCGGACCGCACCAGCACCTGGCTGCCGGTGGTGGTGCCGCTGCCCCGCGGGGCGGAGCGCACCGAGGTGCGCCTGCTCATCGCCAACGACGCCGTGCGCAAGGGGGGCGTGACCGCCGCCGTGATGGGCAGCGCCTCGGAGATCGATCACCGCGCGGACCGGCGGATGGTCGTCGACGTCATCAACATCTCGGTCCTGGGGACGTTCGGGGTCGTCTTCATGGTCATCGGCCTGCGCCGTCAGAGCGAGCCTGCCTACGCGATCTTCGCGCTGTTGTGCATCGACCTCGCCGTGCGGGACATCATGGGCGGGGCAGGGGACGTGCGGGACGCGGTCGCGCCCTGGATCCCTTGGACCCTGTCGATCCGCATCGAGTACATGACGCTGCCGCTGGGGATCCTGTTCGGCTGGGGCA
>CALATR010000316.1 GCA_937891875.1 uncultured Pseudomonadota bacterium
AGCTGGCTCACCGGCCGTCCGCTCTTCCGCGAGGTCTCGATCGGCAAGCTGGCCCAGGCCCACAAGCGCGAGCCCGTGGGCCCCTTCCGACCCCGCCTCTCCGTCCCCGACGGCATCGAGCCGTGGCTGCGCTGGCTGCTCGAGAAGGCGCCCGAGGGCCGGCCGCCCACCGCCGCCCACGCGCTCGCCGCCCTGCGGTCCCTCGGCGAGCCCGGCGAACACGAGCTCTTCGCCCCGTCCATCCCCCCGGACGGCCCGCTGCAGGCCACGACCTGGGCCAACGCCACCGCGTCGGGTCTCTCCGACCAGGACACCCCCACGGAGCTGCTGCTCGCGGTCACCGACGAGGTCGCCTTCACCCCCGACGTCGACTTCGACGAGGCGACCGAGCCCCTGCGTCACGGCGCGCCCGCGGTGCCGGTCCGCCCCCGCCAGCGCCGGGCCACCTGGACCTCGGATCAGATCCTGGGCGCAGGGCTGGCCCTGTTCCGCGACCGGCGGGTGCCGGTGATCGGTCGGGCCCGCGAGCAGGAGCAGCTGTGGAGCGCCCTGGTCGCGGCGAGCCGGGAGCGCATGCCCCGGGTCGTGCACGTCGAGGGGCGCGTCGAGGCGGGGATCGACGAGCTGGCCGACTGGCTCGCGGAGGAGGCGCACGGCCTCGTCGGCGCGGAGGTGTGGTCGGTGTCGGCGGCCAGCGGGGGTGCCCGCGGCGCGCTGTCGGCCTGGCTGCGGGCGGATCTCCAGGACTCGGCGTTGTACGCCCATGTCTCGCTGGTCCTCCATCGCCTCGGCCTCGACGACGTCGGGCTCGCCGATCTGGTGCATGCGGCGCTGCTCGGCCGCGACGATCCGGTGCGGGCGCTGGTCCGGGTGGTGGCGCGCTTCTCCAGCGCCAACCCGGAGCGGGTGCTGATCGTGACCGTGCGCCCGGACACCCTCGAGGAGGGGGTCGGCATCGGGCGTGAGCTGGGTCAGGTGGCCCGCCTGCAGCCGCTGCCCGCGGTGGTCGTGCTGTCGAGCGAGCTCCCGCTCCCCCGGGATCTGCTGCCCCTCGACGCGCTGGTCCACGTGCCGGTCGGGCCGCTCAACCCTCAGGACTGCACCCGCCTCGTGGTCGAGCTCCTGGGCCTGGAGAACCGCCTCGCCGGGCAGCTGGTCCGCCGCTGCGGAGGCCTGCCTGGCGTGGCGGTCACCCTGGTCGCCGAGCTGGCCGATCGTGAGGATCTGGTACTCGGAACGTCGGGTTTCGCCCTTCGAGCCGGCGCGGAACTGGCGTTGTCCCCCGACATGCACGCCTCCCGGGTACGCCAGCTCGATGCGGTCCTGGTCGACTCCGACGATCGTCGCGCCCTGGACCTGCTCGTCGCGCTGGGAGAGGAGGCGACCCTGGGTCTGTGGCACAGCGCCTGTCAGCAGGCGGGGCTGTCCGTGGATCCGACCCGGCTCGAGCGCTGGCTCGCCGCGCGCCTCGCCCGGGTGCACGCCGACGGGCGCCTCGCGCTGGCCGATCCCTCGATGGCCTCGACGCTCGAGCACCTCGCCCGGGCCGACGATGGCGACGGCTGGCGCAGCACCCTGGAGGCGGCGGTGGACGCCCTGCAGCTGGCGGGCAGGCGGGCTCCCGGCAGCGTGCTGCGTGAGCTGGGACGGGGTCGGGAGGCGGTGCAGGCCCTGCTGGGCGAGGCGATGGGGCTCGTACAGGAGTTCCGCTACCGGGAGGCCCGCGCGGTGGTCGAGGAAGCGCGGTCCGTGCTCGCGCGCGGCGACATCCCCGCCGACGACCCGCTGGTCTTCGACCACGCCTCGGTGGACGCGTACGTGGCCCTCAATGCGGGCGAGGGTCCCGACGCGGTCGCGCGACCCTGCGAGCTGCTGCTCTCCCTCGACGGCCAGCCGGGCGCCGAGGTCTACGTCGGGCGCGCCCACCGCTACCTGTGCGTCGCCACCCGCTACGGCGGCGATCTCGACGCCAGCGGCCACCACGCCCGGGCCGGCATGGCGTACTACTCCCCGGACGAGCCCGGCGAGGCCCTGCAGTGGGGGATCTGCGTGGAGCTGCTCGCGGATCGTGCGCGTGCAATGGGCGATCTCGAGGAAGCCGAGCGGCTCGGCAACCTGGTGCTGGAGGCGGGCAGCCGCCACCGCGTGCGCTGGCTCGAGGCCAAGGGGCACGCGACGGTCGCCAAGGTGTGCACCCGGGCGGGACGGTACGCCGAGGCCGCCCAGCACCTGCGCACCGCGGTCTCGCTGACCGACGCCCACACCGCCCAGGACGCGGTGCACTTCCGCTACCTGCTCGGGGTCGCCCTGCTCCACGACGGCCGCGTGGACGAGGCCGATCGCCTGTTCCGCCAGATCGCCACCGAGGGCGAGCGCTGGCTGCACCCGACCCTGGCCGCATCCGGCCGCATCGGCGAGCTCATGTCCTGCGTGTGGCGCGAGGACTGGGCGGCCTGGCCCCGCGCCTGGGCTCGGGTGAGGCGCATCGCGACCGCCTCCCGGATCGCCGACTTCGACGTCATGGTCGACCTCGTCGACGTGGCCACGCTCCTCGACGAGCACGGCCGGCCCGACCTCGCGCACACCGTCCGCTTGCTGGTGCGCGACGTCACTCTCGAGCTCGGCGTGCCGATGCCCGGCGCCCGATCGCCGCTCACTCCGCCAGGAGCTGGCTCGCGACCGAAGGATCGCCGTCGTTGACCGCGGGCTCGAGGCCCATCGCCTGGCACATCACGCCGTACAGATCGACCGCCTGCAGCGTGCCCACCCGCACCCCCTGCTTGAACCGCGGTCCGCGGGCCAGGAAGATGCCGTGCATGGCCTGCCAGTCGGGGTCCCAGCCATGGGTGCCGCCCTCGAAGCGGTCGCGGTTGTCCTCGTAGTAGGCGCGCTGGGTGAGCTGCCAGCCGTTCTCCGCCAGGCAGACCACGTCGCCGATCGCGCGGTGATCGCGGTAGTGCCAGTCCTCGGGGGTGTCGGCCTTGAGGTGGCACGCCACGTGGTCCAGCGCGTCGAGGCCGTCGCGCACGGCCCGGGCCTTGTCCGGGTCCGGGATCCGCGCCTGGAGCAGCGGGCTGTACTCGACCACGTGCACGCCCTGCAGGACCGCCGCGCCGTCCAGGAAGACGATCTTCTCCGGGTCCTTCGGTGCCATGCCGTGATCGGAGACGACCACCACGTCGACCAGGTCGGTCAGGCCGGCGCCGTCGATGCCGTCGAGCAGGCGACCCATGGCCTTGTCGACCCCCCGGATCGCGTCGTCCACGGCGGCGTCGTCGGGCCCGTGGCCGTGACCGGCGCTGTCGACCGAGGAGAAGTAGAGCGTGGCGAACCCCGGGCGGGTGGCGGGCTCGCGAGAGAGCCAGCCGAGCACGGTGTCGACGCGATCATCGTAGGACATGCCGCTGTCGTAGGGCGTCCAGTCAGTCGGTCGCCGACCGCCGATCACCGCCTCCGAGCCCGGCCAGAACAGCGTCGCTGCGGGCATGCCCTGGCGCTCGGCGGTGTTCCACAGGGGCTCGCCGCCCCACCAGGAGCCGTCGGTCATGTCCTCCGGGGCGCCCAGCTTGAACTGGTCCCTGCGGACCGGGTCATAGAAGACGTTGCTGACAATGCCGTGGTGCTCGGGATGCAGCCCGGTGACGATGGTGTAGTGCGAGGGGAAGGTGTAGCTCGGGAAGGGCGGCTGCAGGCCGTCCGCGCGCACCCCCGCGGCGATGCGATCGAGGTTGGGGGTCGCCCCACGATCCAGGTAGTCCCACCGGAATCCGTCGATCGACACCAGGAGCAGCACCCGGCCGTCGGTGACCCGCGGCTCGGTGTCGGTGTCGGTGTCGGTGTCGCTGTCCTCCGAGCCGGTCGGCGCGACCGTCGGATCGGGCCGATCTCCCGTGTGGGTGACCGGCGGTGCGGTGCGGCAGCCGAGCGCGCCGACCAGCGCGACAGCCAGGATCAAGGGCCTCATCGCTCCTCCAGGGTCACCGGCACCGACGAGACGTTCCAGATGTCCCGGGCGTACTCGGCGATGGTGCGGTCGCTCGAGAAGCCGTGCACCCGGGCGATGTTCATCGCGGCGCTCCGCTGCCAGCCGGTCGGGTCCTGCCAGGCGGCGTCGACCCGATCCTGAGCGGCGATGTAGCTGTCGAAGTCCGCGCACACGAGCCAGGTGTCGATGTGGCGCAGCTCGGCGACGAGATCGCGGTAGCGGCCGGGATCGTCGTGGCAGAAGAAGCCGCGCTCGATGAGTGCCAGCACCCGCTGGAGCAGCGGGCTCTCGGCGATGAAGCGCTCGGGCACGTAGTCCTGCTTGAGCGCCTGCACGCCGGCGGCGGTGTGGCCGAACAGGAAGAAGTGGTCCTCGCCGACCGCGTCGCGGATCTCGATGTTCGCGCCGTCGAGCGTGCCGATGGTGAGCGCGCCGTTCATGGCGAACTTCATGTTGCCCGTGCCCGACGCCTCCTTGCCCGCCATCGAGATCTGCTCGGACAGGTCGGCGGCGGGGATGAGGCGCTCGGCGAGGCTGACGTTGTAGTTGGGCACGAACGCCATCGACAGGCGGCCGCGCAGCTGCGGGTCCTGGTCGATCATCTGGGCCACGTCGGAGAGGAAGCGGATGTGGTGCTTCGCCATCACGTACCCGGGAGCCGCCTTTCCGCCGAAGAGCA
>CALATR010000317.1 GCA_937891875.1 uncultured Pseudomonadota bacterium
ACCGTCGTGTTGGAGACGTTGCCATCGGCGACCTTGCGCCAGTCGACGGTCAAGCCAGGGTGGCTGTGGACGGTGACCAGCACGCTGCGTTCGATGGTGTGCTCGCTGCCGACAGCCACGCTGGACTCGGTGCTGTTGGTCGCAACGCCGTCGCCCAGTGCCAGGGCCAGACCGGGGAAGCCGCTGCCGAGCTCGTTCGTCTTGGCCCAGCCGCTCATCCAGCACCAGGACTCGTCGCGCGCTACCGACGACGACAGCGATGCCGTGTTGTATTCCGACGTGGCGTTGATCCCATCGCCGCCCGCCGTGCCGGTCACGGTCACCCGCTGGATGCTGTGCTCGGAGCCCCACTCGATCACATAGACCGTCACCGTCGCTTCAGGCAGCGAGGTCGGGACCCAGCGCCCAACGGTCAGCGTGTCATCCCCTGTGGGCGTGCACTTCACACAGATGGCCGCTGCCTCGCTCACGCCGGCGGACGGGGTGCTGACGCCCCCACCGCGCAGTCCGCCGTAGCAGGCGATCTGGTCGAGGTCCTTCCACCGGGCGTTCGTCGTGACCGCAGAGGTCTGCTCTACGCCAGTGTTGCTCGTGCTCGACAGCGTCACCTCGCGAACATCGCGCAGCCGGAAGCCCGCGCCATCCGGATCGCCTTCGCACTCCCAGACGACGATGGTGCCCTCCCAGTCACCCTCGGCGGCCGAGCCACGGGTCAACGTGAGCTCGTTCTTGTTGGAGGTCGCGGACAGATCACCTGTACCGAAGGGATCGGCCGAGACGCGCACGGCCACATTGTCGAGAGCCGGATTGGGGGAGTCGACGGCTCCCAGGACCATCACGAAGTAGTTCTCGGCGAGGTCCCGGTTGAGCGTCAGGGTGTAGGATGTCCCCGTGAATGCGCCAGCGACGAGCTGATAGGTCGTGACCCGCGCCGCCTGCTCGGGGCTTGTTCCCAGCGCGACTCCGTTGTCTTCTCCCACGGCGACGGTACGCCCGAAGGCATCGAGCCACGTGGTCGTTGGCGTGTCGACGTGGTCCTCGAACCGGTTGAGGAACGCGCCGTAGCGGGGGTCTGAGCCGGTGATGTCGCCCGCATTGTCGTTGCGGTCTCGCGCCTGCTGCACCCAGGGGTGGTAGGTCGTCGATTCGTAGGTTTCATCTGGGTACGTCACTCGGGTGGGACGGCCCAGTGGATCGTATGTGGTCACCAGCGAAGCGGTGCTGGTGCTGCCTTCAGCGTAGTCAGACGACCCCGAGAAGGTCGGTTGATAGGCCTGAACCACCAGGCCCTTGTGATTGAAGATCTGCCAGCCTGTGACCCGCCAGCGCGGTGTTGAGGGCGAAGCCGGGTCTGGCTCGGCTTCGTGACGCTCCTGAACGGTGCGCCCCATCCCGTCGACGTAGCGCACGGTCGTATGCGTATCGCCCAGACGCACCTGACGGGTCTCAACCGTGATGGAGATCGGTACACTGTCGAAGTCGTAGGTGTACTGCTCGGTGGGATGGGTGCTCGGATCCCCCTGCCAGGCGCTCGAGACGAACTTGCCCTGGACGGCGGTGGTCTCGGGGAGCCCGGTGGGCTCGTAGGTGAAGCTCGTGGTGTTGCCGTTGGCATCGACGACCGATGCCACCTGGAAGGGCAGCTCACCGCGGGTCAGGGTCGTTGGATGCGCTGCGGCATCGATATGCTCGATGGGAAACAGGCTGTATGTGGCGTCATACTCGAAGGTCGCTTCGTTCCCGCGCGGATCTTTCGTACCAATCACCATCCCGCGGCTGTCGTACTTCATCCGCTGCACGTGGCTGGAGTACGTCGTGCTCTCCTGCAGGTAGTCTCCTCGTGCCGACAGCGCTGAGGATGCCCCCGAGCCCCCCGGGTAGGTCGCTGTGATGGTGGCATCATCGATCACCTGCATCAGGTGACAGACGAGCTGACCATGGGTGAGTCCAACGGTGGTGCTGGAACCTGGGTAGCCGAGGCCTTGGTAGTCTGCGACGCCGTTTTCGTCGTAGAAGAAGCGCTCTCGAGACAGCAGCACATCGCCACTTCCGGTCACCCCGTAGCGGGTGATCTCGGACGGGAAGCCCGCCAGATACGAGGGGGTGTAGGCGTCGTCGATGCTGGCAGTGTCACGAACGTCTCGATGCACGTACGTCGTCGTCGTATAGCGCTCCAGCTCTTCGGTCTGCGCGACCTCATGAGCGGTTGTGAACGTGCCGCGCCGGCCGTATCCTTTCTCTCGAACTTCGACGGGCAAGCCGTAGCCTGCCCCGGTGCCCGCATGCAGATCGTACGTGGTTGTCGTGTCCACGACCCGCCCGTCAGTCGTTCGTTCGGTGTGGATCACGCGCTTGTTGATGGGCAGCGGAGCAAAGGCATACCGAGTGGTGCCAGGATTCCGTTGGATTGGGAACACTTGCCAAGTTGTGTGCTGGATCTGATAGGGCCGCGCAGCGCTAGCAGAGGCCGCGGGCACGGCGCCATCCAAGGCGTAGATCTCCTCCCGAACCAGCTGCCCTCGCAAAGCACGATGAGCCCAAGGAGCAGGGGGCACCTCATCGCGCGGAAGAGGCATTGCGTGGGCGGCATACACATCACGCAGAGCTACCTCGAACCCTGTGTGGAAGAACCGTACCGTCCGCACTTGAGCCAACGGCTGCGGATCATCGTCGTCCGCTTCGCGGTCGAGCTGCTCTACCATCGCAAAGCCACGAAACTCGCGCTCTTCTCCGTCGTAGACGCCATGATGGTAGCGGTAGCTCACTCCGAGGGTGATCCCCGTCACGCTGTCCGTCGTCTCGATCTGATCTACGACCCGCTGCGCCGAGGGCAGATGTGTTCGCCACGGGCGACCCTCCGCTCGGTCTTGCGCCCAGTGCGCCGCCGAGCTCCCGTAGGTCAAGGTCGTCGTGGCGCCCATCCCGTTGTCGATCTGCGTCAGTAGGTCCGGCGTCCCGTCAGGGTGCAGCTCGAGGAATCGCCAGTTGGATCCCCTCGCCGTCCCGTCGTCGCTGAACAGCAACCCCTGTGTGCCCGTACCCAACAGGTCCACCGGCTCGACGTGCCCCCGGCTGCTCAGTGTCACACCTGAAAGGGTCTGCAGCGTCCCAAACCCCACCCCACCCAGATTCGCGGCTACCTTCACGGTTCCGTTCTGTACAAACACCAGATCCGCCTGACCAGAGCCCGTCAGATCGACGAAGCGGATGGCGTCCGGCGCGAAGTTCTCTCCCAGATCTGGGCATGGCTGCATGGTGTACGCCGCACCAAATTGGCCGCGACCCAGACCAGGCCAGACCTTCACCGTTCGAGCACTCACATAGACCAGGTCGTCAAGTCCGTCTCCCGACAGGTCCACCAGATGCACACGTGGATCGGCCAACGACAGATCGGGTCCACCCATCACCAAGAAGGGTCCTTCCCAGAGCCCTTCTCCTAGATTCCGCCACCAACGGAACCCACCACCGTGTCGGGCCTGCAGCGCGTCCGCAACGCCATCCCCGTCCAGATCCGTCAAGCGGACATCTGGTGCGTTCAAATCAACAGAAGGAGCTTGGACCCTTGCATACGAAGAGCCCCATCCTCCTCCGGGCACGCCGCGGTAGATCCGGCGCCCGCCCTCCAGGACCAGATCGCCCCAGCCATCGCCGCTCATGTCGGAGATGAACGTCCCTTGTGTTCCCAGTCTGGCGTGTACAGGGGCCAGGATCGGCTCCGCCCTCGCAAACGTCCCGCCTCCCAGGTTGCGATACAGACGATGTTGCCCCGACGACGTCGTCTCTAGCAGATCAGGCAGTCCGCTCCCTGACTGGCGGACCAGAGATAGCTCAGGGGAAGCCAGAGAAGTGCCGACCGGCACGCTCGAGAGCTCGTGCCACTTCGCGCGCTCAGCATAGGGTAGCGTCGCTGATGTCTGGGCACCCGTGGTGTACCCGAACGAAAGCGCTGGCAGTGCCCGGAAGCTACCATCAGAGGGTCGAAATCCGGTGATCTGCACCGACTTCAGCAGGGAGCGCCCCGTCTGCTCGGACAAGACGTACGACATGCTGTACCGGCGCCAAGTGTACATCGCACCCGTGGACGTCCGCCGGACCTGCACCTCGACAGCTGTCAGCCGCTTGCGCTGCTCATGAAGAAAGCCCTCACGCGCCGAGCGCGTCGGATCGGGACGCTCTTCATAGGACAGCACCACTCGATAGCAGCCGTTGGCCCAGTCGATCTGTGTGAGCACCACTTCGCGCGTCGCTGCATCGCGGGCATAGGTGTAGACCACCTCGTTGCCATGAGCATCTTGTTTCTTGGTCGCGTACCAGGTGGCGATCCGGTCTCCGCCATCGTGCAGCCGGGCGTCTGCCACGCGACCGTAGATCACCCGGGTCCCGTCACGCTCTCTCACCACCCAGTAGTTCTCGCCGCCTTCGTCCGCGCTACCCGTCACATGGTGGATCCGAGCAAACCGCTGGTCGATCCGGTGCCGGTACGCGCCCCCGCCAAGTGGCACGAGCTCATCACCCTGCAGCGCGAAGAGATCCTCGCTCTCCATGAAGGTGGGAAGCCCCTTGTCGGTACGCCGCTGCACCGACGCCAACCCCAGTGACCATCCCATGCCCGCCACACCCGAGCCCGAGTGCGTGCTGTAGGTCAGTTGCAGCGACGGCGTCAAGCCTGCATGTCCTGCTGGAAGCTCGATCGGCACCGCATACCGACCCGTTCCCGAGTACGGATCCGCCTGAAACGTCTGTCCCGCAGAAGCGACACTTCCCGCGCCGTCTGGCACGGCCAAGATCTGCTCCGACAGGTTTGACGGTGTCGTCATGGCTACCCCCATACGCCCCCATGGGGGCACCAACGGCGACACTCCGTCCACCGTCGGCCATGAACGTGAAGATCAGACGTTGAGCTCGTAGAGATGGTCGAACTTGACCACCAGGTTGTCCAGCTGCGACAGGTCCAGCCGCGGATGGCCCGTCGACGATACCGTCCACGTCCCTCCCGATGCCGTCCAGTTCGAAGGGACCGAGCCCGAGAACGGCTCGGACAGCAGCTGCTCCAGCTCGCCACCATTGGCATCCAGGCGGCGCACCTCGATGTCGTCGAACACCACCTGGCTCGACGGACTCCCCGTCACCTCCAGGCCCACCGTTCCCGCAGATGGCAACCCAGAGTTCGCCGATACACCCGTGAACACCGGGATCTTGTCGATCCACACCGACACCGTGTCGCCGACGACACGTACCTCCACATGCAGGTATTCGTCCGGGTAGGACAACGAACGCGTCTCCAGCGTGCCCGAGCCCGACCCCACCTGCACCAACGACACCGTCGAAGGTCCGATCTCCAATGCCAGGAGATTGCCAGCGCCGTCGTCACGAACGCGAAGGCGCAGCGTCTCGGAGCGGTGAGCGACGTGAGCAGACACGGACACATGCTTCCAAGCCGCGCCGTCGTCGAACACCAGCGTCGACGCCGAAGCGGGTGCCTGCAAGGCCCCCCAGCTCGACGTCACCACATCACCGTCGTCGTCCGTCTGCTCCCACACGCTCCCGCTACCCGAGGTGAACGCCCGCTCCGCCGACACCTTCAGCACAAACGTCTGCCGCAGCGAGACTGACGAGTCCGGTGAACCACCGCTGTAGAAGTTCGTCTCGACCCAGCTATCCAGTGCGCTGTTCTTCGCCGGATCTGGAGGCGTCGGAGTCACCCCGACCGCTGAGCGCGCAAACCCATCGACTGGCGTGACCTCCACGCCCACCGGCTCCGTCTCGCTGCACAGCCGGAACTTCAGCGCCGTCGACGACGCCGCTGCGCCAGCCATCACCACCCAGATGTCTTGCAGCAGCTCAGATGCCGAGTACGCAGGCAGACTGCTGATCGCATACGTCAGGTGGCGGACGTCAACGGAGCCACTTCCGACTCCCGAGCGGAAGCCATCCCATTGGGATGTGAACGACCCCCAGAACCCGCACCTCACCGGTGAACAGCGCAGCCGTGCGCGCTCG
>CALATR010000318.1 GCA_937891875.1 uncultured Pseudomonadota bacterium
CCTCCTGGTCGCCGGCCACACCCACGGCGGGCAGGTGCAGGTGCCGATCCTCGGCCCGCTGATCACCTTCTCCCAGGTCCCGAACGGCTGGGCGTCGGGCCGCACCGACCTGCCCGGCGGGCGCACCCTGGTCGTCAGTCGCGGGATCGGCATGGAGCGCGACCACGCGCCCCGCCTGCGCTTCTGGTGCCGCCCCGAGGTCGTCATCGTCGAGGTCGTACCTCGTTGATCCCTACTCGCGCGGGTGTCGGGTCAGCTTCATGCGCACGCCCTCCCCTCCTCCGGCGCGGGCGTGGATGACCGCGGTGTAGAGGCCGTCGTCCTCGAAGTCCTCGTCGCCGAAGATGGCGTCGAAGGCGTCGTCCTGGGCATCCAGGCGGATGGGGTGTCCCGGCCCGGCGGCGACCGCCATGAAGGTCGTGGGCCACTCGACGTCGTAGCCGAGGCCGCCCGCGAGCACGGCGCCGTCGACGAAGACCCGCGCCCCGTCGGCGACGTCGGGGTGGGCGATGATGAAGCGGATGTGGGCCACGCCGGGAATGGGCTCGGGGAAGTCGTCGGCGAGGGCCACGGAGCGCCAGGGGTGGTCCCCGCCGTCGCCGGCGAGCAGCCAGGAGTAGCGGGTGTCGGGGTCGAGGCTCAGCGCGTCGGTCGTCAGGTCGAAGCCGTCCCCGCGCAGGGAGAGTGGTCCGGCGACGGGTAGATCGACGACCTCGGAGCCGGTGCCCTGGTCCAGGCCGGCAGCGACGACGGGACCGTCGGGCACCAACGCGTCGAAGACCGGCACGTCCGCGGTCGCGTTGAAGAGCTGGGCGCGGGTGGTCTGGCCCGCGACGATCCCGGGGTCCGAGTCGTCGGTGGTGCCGCCCGTGCAGGCGGCGACGCAGAGCAGGACGGGCAAGACACGCACGGAGACCTCCAGGCACACCCCGTAGCGTGCCCTCTTGTAGAGTGACCCGCTGGAGGCGACGTGGATCAGCGGACCGTGTGCGTGCATGCCGGCGGCGAGGTCGACCCGGGCTCGGGTGCGGTGACCCCGCCCATCCACCTGTCGAGCACCTTCGCCCGCGACGCGGACAACGCGCTGGTCGGTGAGCACCTGTACGGCCGCTACGGCAACCCGACCCGAGACCGTCTCGAGCGGGCACTTGCGGAGCTCGAAGGCGGAGGATCGGCCTACGCGCTGCCGACCGGCCTGGCGGCGTCCATGGCCCTGCTCCAGGCGGCCTGCTCGCCGGGGGACCGGGTGCTGTTCTCCGACGACCTCTACTTCGGCGTGCGCAAGCAGCTCCTCGGACCGCTGACCCGCTGGGGGCTCGTCGCCGAGCCGGTGGACCTGTCCGATCTGGACGCGCTGGACGCGGCGCTCTCGCGGGGATCGGCGCGCATGATCTGGATCGAGACGCCGTCGAATCCGCAGCTGCGGGTGACCGATCTGGCGGCGGTGGTCGCGCGGGCGAGGGCTGCGGGGAGCCTGGTCGCGGTCGACAACACCTGGCCCTCGCCGGTGCTCACCCGCCCGCTGGAGCTGGGCGCGGATGCCGTGCTGCACAGCACGACCAAGTACCTGGGCGGACACTCGGACGTGGTGGGGGGCGCGGTGGTGATTCCGGCCGATAGTGCGCTTGTCGAGCCGATGTTGGAGCAGCAGCGGGTGGGCGGCTCGGTCCAGGCGCCCTTCGACTGCTGGCTCCTGCTGCGCGGTCTGCGGACCCTGGCCCTGCGGGTGCGCGCCGCCAGCGAGGGGGCGCAGGCGCTCGCCGAGTTCCTGCACGCCGATCCCCGGGTCGTGGCGGTCGCCTACCCCGGACTGCCCGACGATCCCGGCCATGCCGTCGCCGCCAGGCAGATGCGAGGCGGGTTCGGCGGCATGCTCAGCGCCCGGCTGGGCAGCAGGGAGGCGGCCCATCGCTTCGTCGGCGCCCTTCGGCTGTGGACCCGGGCGACCTCGCTGGGCGGCGTCGAGTCCCTGGTCGAGCACCGGATCGCAGTCGAGGGGCCGGACTCGACCACCCCGCCCGACCTGGTGCGCTTCTCGGTCGGCATCGAGGCGCCGGAGGACCTCATCGCCGACGTGGCCCAGGCGCTCGACGCCTGATCAGCTGATGGTTGCCGGGTTGGGGGTCCGGGGTCGCGGCCTGAGCGCCCAGGACAGGGGCGTGGCGATGGCGGCGACGGCGCCGAGCCAGACGAAGAACGCCAGGCGCACCTTGAACATGCCGATGAGGATCAGCAGCGGCGAGGTCAACACCGTCACTGCCGCCGTGATCAGCCCGGCGCGCTTCACGAACCGCTTGCGGTCCTGCTCCTCCATGAAGAGGATCACCTCCTCGTTGCGCAGGTCCAGCAGGGGCTCTTCCTCGCAGCTGCCGGGGCAGTCACCGGGGCCCCCGTCGTAGCGGGTGTCGCAGCGTTCACAGTAGTAGCGTCCCATCGGGGAGACCGTGATCACGGGCACCTCCAGACCGCCCGGGTAGCATCCCAAAGCGGAGGATGCGAGCCGATCAGTCCATCCAGGGCGCGTCGTGGGGCAGGCCGGCGGGCAGCCTGGCGAAGGCGCGATCGGCGCGGTGGTAGAGGGGGTCGCAGCGGGCGGGGTCGAGGGGGCCGATCCACTCGGGAACCCCGCGCCCGTCGGCGTAGTAGGGGGGCAGGTGGGGCAGGACGTGGCCCGCTCCGCCGAGCGTGTCGGTGGCGCCGTAGACCACGCGGCCGATGCCGTGGAGCAGGCAGGTGCCGAAGCACATCAGGCACGGCTCCAGGGTGGTGACGACCGTGAGCTCGCGGGCGCGGGGCCACAGCGCGACCGGGACTCCGGACAAGGCCACGATCTCCGCGTGACGGCCGGGATGGTAGGGCGGACCCGGGACCTCGGACCAGCCCTCGGCGACGACCTCTCCGCGAAGCGCGACCAGGGCTGCGATGGGCAGGTGGCCGCGCGCCTCGGCCTGCAGGGCCAGGGCGACGACGCGATCGAGGAGGGCGGCGTCGTCGGCGAGGCGTGGGCTCATGCGGGCGGCGCCCCATCGCCGTGCTCCAGCGCGTGCACCCAGTTCGAGAGCCAGGAGGCGTGCTGTTCGGGCTTTCCGGCGATCAGGGTGACGACGGTCTCCGCCCGTGCCGGATCCCCGTCGAGCACCGCCTTCAGCGCCTGGATGCCGGCCTCGGCGTAGGCCGGGCGGCGGGCCTTCACCGCGCGCCAGCGACCCGCGACCGACGCGGGCGGGGAGTTGTTGCGACCCACGAGGTCGAAGGTGAAGCGCTCGGCGACCACGGCGGCGTCCCGCTCCAGCAGGGCAGCCCAGGGATCGGCGGGCGCGTCGGCGTAGGCAGCGGTGAGGCCGGTATGGACCAGCGACTCGAGCTCGCCCCAGTCGGACGCCTGCTCCACCTGGTCCAGGGTGAGGACCGCCCGGCCGCCGAACATGCGATCCGCGGGATCGGGCGACAGCCAGCCCGCGCGCGCGGCGTCGGTCAGGGCGTCGACGATCCGGGCCAGGTCGGAGGCCGCATGGGGTGGGGGCGCGTGCGGGGACTCGTCGAACCCCACCTGGCCGGCGGTGGGGGCGAAGTCGTAGCGGAGCAGCAGGTCGATCAAGCCCTGGTCGGGATCGGCGCGGAACAGCACCGACCACGGGCGGGCCAGGGGCACCTGCAGGACCGTGCGCGCCGAGTTGGGCAGGGTGGCGGTCAGCAGGTTGCGCACTCCCATCTCGAAGCGCCCGGGAACGCTGCTCTGCAGCAGGAAGTCCGCGTCGGAGAATGGAGCTTCGACGCCTTTCTTCGCCAGGAGGTCCACCAGTGCGGCGTAGCCGGCGGACGGGCTGTCCGTCTCCCAGGCGCGCTTGGCTCGGACGAGGTCGTGGAACATGGGTCCTCGGCTCACAGGGAGTGGAAGTCGCCGCTACCGTCGACCTCGTAGCCCTTGCCGGCCAGGTAGCCGACCGGGTCCGAGAGGCAGCTGTCGCAGTCGGCGATCTCGTCCTTGGCGTCCTGGTAGAGGGACAGGGCGGTCACGTCGAGGCCGCTGTCGGTCTGCAGGGCGTCCAGATCGGCGACCGCCTTCGTGAGCAGCTGCAGGCAGTTCTCGGTGCGGGTCTTGTGCTCGGCGTTGTAGGTCAGCGCGACCCCATCGCGGGACACGACGCCCAGCGCCTCGGCGGCGGTGGCGGTGTTGTTGTGCCCGTCGCCCATGACGCCCGGATCACCGACGTGCTTGCGCAGCTCCTTGTGCACCAGGTTGTCGATCTTGGTGAGGATGACGTCGATGCCCAGGGACTCGTGCACGAAGTCGGTCAGCCCGTAGGTGGTGCCGATCGCGACGACCTTCTTCATCAGGTCCTTGAGCAGGCCCTTGAGGTTGTCGCCGATCTTGTCCCGGTCCGTCTTCACCGTGACGATCGCCTTCTTCGCGTCGTCGTACCAGCTCTCGAGCCCCTCCAGCGCCGTCTTGCAGGCGACGCGCTCGTTCTTCTGGTCGCCGTCGGGCAGGGACCCGATCAGGACCTCCTCACCGGCGATCGCGTCGGTGACCTTGTCCTTGAAGGGCTTGGGCAGGCTCGCCATGGTGACGTCGAGCACGCCGTTCATCCACGAGGCGGTCAGCTCGTGGGACTCGCCGTTCAGGGTGAACGACTCCTCGGCGTGGGCGGCGTCGAGGGTCGGGGTGCCCTCCTCCTGGACGGCGCCGTCGGGGACGGACTCCATCGACCCGCTGGACCCGCCCTGGGTCGACGTCGGTGCGGTGGCGGGGGCAGGCGCTGACGCCTGGCGCTGGGACTGAGCGGGCATGGGTCCTCCGAGGAACGAGGGCGCGGGGGGTAACCCGCCCGCACCGGACAGCGGTTTCGGATGGTCTCAGCCCCGATCCGGGCGCTACCGACGCGCCCACCCGCCGTCCTGCCAGTCCTCTTCGACGGAGTAGTTCTCGTCGTCGTTCGGAGCGACCTTGCGGCTCACCGCACCGTCCTTCAGCGTCCACTTCTCGTCCCACAGATCGTCGCGATCCAGGTCGATCTTGGCGCGATTCGCTCCTGGCTCCCCGGCGTCCTGGTAGACATTGACCTTGTAGGGCTGGCCCTTGGTGACGTCCTTGAGCTTCTCCGAGCCCAGGCTGCGGCCCAGGTAGCGGGAGACGACCTTGTCCACGGCGCGCAGGTCGGGGCGGGTGGGGGCGGGCGCCTCGTCGGGATCGACCCCGCCGGCCAGGGGCTGGATGACAGGCTTCGCGTCGGGATCGATGCCCTGGGAGATGAGTTCCTCCCGGCGCTTCTCCTCCTCCAGGCGGGCCTGCTCGGCGCGCTCCGCGGCGCGCTGCTCCCGCTCGGCCTGCCGGGCCTGCAGCTCGGCCTGCTCCTGGCGGAGGCGCTCCGCCTTCTCCTCCATCTCGGCCAGCTGGGCCGCGCGCTGCTCCTGCCACTGCCGCGCCAGCTCGCCGTACGCGTAGTAGCCGCCCACACCGAGGAGTCCGAGCACCACGACCCCGCCCGCACCGGCGAGGGCGAGGAACGTGCGCAGCTTCATGCGACCAGCGAGGGGCATCGGGCCTCCGTCAGGCGCTCGCCGCGGGGGCGTCGCGCAGATCGACCATGCCACGACCCTGGGGCACGGTGCAGTTGCAGTAGCGATAGCGGCAGGGCTCGGCATCCAGGGCGAGGCGCAGGGAGCCGTCGAGCACGTTGCCGAGCCGCTCCTGGCGGTAGCGCCGGGCGGGGTAGCAGCGGTAAGCCTCGCCGCGGTGGTCGACGATGAAGTAGCGCGCGCCCGCCCAGCACGGTCTCCCCGAGAGATCGGGGTCGATCCTGCCGAGTCCGTTGTGTCCGCCCAGCGCCAGCAGGGCCTCGCGCTCGGCGGGGGTGTAGGCGATCACGTCCCGGTCCTGCTTCTCGGGCTGGGCGAGGAGCCGCTGGCCACGGGACGCGAAGCGCGCCTGGAGGTCTTTCAGGCGGGGGAGGGTCTCGCGGGTGGCGACGCAGGTGGCGACGACCGGGCCCGCGTGGCGCTCGGCGAGCCAGCACAGGGTGTCGAGGAACGCGTCGGGATCGGCGTACTCGAGGTGGAGCGACGCGGAGAGCACGCCGGGCTTCGGGGCGGTCGCGTCCACGTAGGCGGCCAGCGTCTCGCGCTTGCTCGACAGGTTGGTGACCACGCTGACCCGCAGCCCGCCATCCACGAGGCCCTGCACGCCAGCGAGGAAGTCCGGGTGGCGGAAGGGCTCGCCGCCGGAGAGCTTGATCTCCCAGTCGCCGGGCAGGCCGGCAAAGGCAGCCACGAAGGCGGGCAGGTCCCGGGCCGACTGCTTGCGGTCGTCCACGAAGCGCTGGGTGCAGTAGGTGCACCGGTAGTTGCACGTGGTGTTCATGTTCCACGAGATCACGCCTTCGAGCGGGTATCTCGGGGTCATGGGGAGGCCTGTGCCGCAGGCCCGACACCCGCGATCATCCCGCGGTTGGCGGGCACGGTGCAGGGACACACGTCGTACGGACAGGGGCTCGGAGTCTTCCAGAGGTTCAGCCGCCCCTCGAAGACGTTGCCCAGCAGGCCGTCGCCGCCGCGCTTGGCGGTGCGGCAGGACCAGGCCCGGCCGTCCTTGTCGACGGTGAAGTAGTCGACCCCGGCCCAGCAGGTGCGGCCCTGGTAGCTGGGGGCGAGGTTGGCCTCCCGCGGGCCGGGAGCGTCGCCGATGAGCTCGCGCAGGTCGTCTTCTTCGCCCTCGTAGTCGACGACCCGGCCCTTCACCTTGAGCAGCTGGGGGAACCACCGGATCCCTCGCTCGGCGAGGCGATCGCGGCAGGCGCGGGCCTCGTCGAGGCGGCCGGGGCGCACGACCTGGTTGACGACGAAGCGCACGTCGGGGTCGACCAGATCGCGGAACCAGTCCGCCTTGTCGGCGAAGGCGTCGGGGTCGGTGAACTCGAGGTGGAGCGAGGCGGAGAAGACCGACAGCCGCCCGGACGTCAGCCGGGCGAACTGCATGAGATCGCGCCTGGAAGCAGAGAAGTTGGTCAGTACCGAGATGCGGTGCGGGGTGCGTGCCATCAGGCCGGGCACGATCTGGGACAGGAAGAGCTTGTGGGCGAAGGCCTCTCCCCCGCTGCACTTGATCTCCCAGGTGCCGGGCAGGGCGGCAAACGCGGCGATCGCGTGGTCGAGCTGCTCGGCGACCGGTCGGCCCCGGCGGTAGCGCTTGGACTGGATGCAGTAGCTGCAGTCGTAGTTGCAGGCGCCGGCGACCTGCCACTCCACGGTCGGGGTGCGGGTCATGGGCTGGCCTCGCGGGTGCGCAGGCGCTCGGCCCACTTCACGTTCTGCTCGTGCTTGCCGCAGCGTTCACACCCGGCAAACCACTCCTTTCGCGCGATGCGCTCCCGGACGCCCTGCCAGCGCGCGCCATACCACTGGGCCTCGAACGGTCCCTCCTGGATGTGGCCCACCTCGACCGCGGTGTTGCAGCAGTAGAGCAGGGTCCCGTCGACGGCGATCCGGGTGTAGACGAAGCCCATCGCGCAGCCGATGTTGTCCATGTCCGCGGTCTGCAGCGGCGTGTCGACCGAGGCCCGCACCTGGCGCTCGAACAGGTCGAGGTTGGTGTGCACGCCCTGGGCGGTCGCCCGCGCTCGCGCCTCGGGGATGGCCTCGTCGAGCAACCAGCGGCGTTGAACCTCGGTGATCGCGGTGGCCTCCGTGCCGTGGGCCAGGCTCGCCAGCTTGTAGTTCACCCGCTCGGCGCCCAGCGAGCGGCCCAGGTCGACCATGGCGGGCACGTCGGGCGCGGTGTTGCGGTCGATGACCTGCACGTGCCGGGTCTTGACCCCCGCCCGCACCAGCTTGCGCAGCAGCCCGGCCATCGTGAAGAAGTGGGCCTCGGTCCAGCCGGGGTGGAAGGCCATGTAGGCCTCGGGGCTGGCGCCATGTACGCCGACGAGCAGGTTGTCGGGAGGACAGGCCAGCAGGCGGTCGGCGTCGGCGGCCACCAGGTTCGACAGCACGGTGAGCGACCAGCCGGACGCCTTGACCCGCGCGATCATGTCGTAGATGCGGGGGTGGGTGAGGGGCTCGCCCATGCCGGACAGGATGACGTGGCGCACGCTGCCCATGGCGTCCAGCTGGTCCACCAGGGCGTCGAAGTCCTCCATCGCCAGACGTTGGCGCTTCCAGGCGGCTTCTCGGGGAGTGTCCAGCAGCGGCGAGTGGTCCCAGCAGGTGATGCAGCGGGCGTTGCAGCCGTTGGTCACGTCGATGTGGACCTCCTGCGGTCCCAGCACCGGCCGACCGGCCTGCAGCCCGTCCAGCACGCGCTCGCGCAGGGCCTTGCCGCTCACGATCGCTCCCGCAGGTGGTGCAGGACCTCGGGCACGGTCCGGGCGCCGTGACCCTCCAGGCGGCTGAAGTGGGCGACCGCGTCGAAGAGGTCGTCCTCGTGGGCGAGCCAGGCGGCGGCCTGCTCGGCGAAGGCCTCGACCGACAGGGTGCGCTGGGTGGGCACGGCGCGGAGCAGGCTGATGGCGCCCATCCAGTCGTCGAAGCGGGCCCAGGCGGGGAGCAGGACCTCGGCGGCGGCGAGCAGCGCCGGGGCCGAGCTGCGGGGGAAGGTGCGGTGCAGGGCGGAGATCACCGACATGGCCGTGTCCGCGGCCACGTCGAGCTCGCGGCACAGGGCGAGGAAGCGGTCGATGCGATCGGCGGGGCCGGCGGGAGGCTCGGCAGGGATCGCGTCCAGCACGCCCTCATCGTGGAGCTGGAGCAGGGTGGCCCGGCGGGCGGCGCGATCCCTGGGGCTGGGACCGGCCAGCAGGCGGATCAGCGCCCAGGTCTTCTTGCCCTGGGTCGGGTCGAGGTGCGAGGTCAGGCGCAGGAGATCGTCGGTGAGGGCCTCGCGCGCCTGGCGCACGTCGGCGTCGGGCAGCACGTGGGTGAGGATCCGCGCCGCCGCGTCCCGGGAGCCGCCCTGAGGGACGAGCGTGCGTGCAGCCTCCGGATCTCCGGGGTCTTCCAGCAGATCGGCGACCTGGTCCAGGCTCTGCGCCATGCGTCCGGCGCCGACCTCCAGCGCGCGGCGGGCCCGGGCGTGCTGGTCGTCGGAGATCCGCGGCTGCGGCAGGAAGACGGTCGGCACCCCGGCCTGCATCAGCTCGTGGAAGGTGTTGTACCCGGCGGCGCTGGCGGCGGCGTCGACCCCGGTGAGCAGCTCGCACGGGGTGTGGCGATCGAGCCAGGTGATGCCTTCGCCGCGGATCTCCGGCCCCTGGTACAGGGGTCCCGCCCCGACGACGACGTGCCAGCCGCGGTCGCGCAGGGTGCGGACCAGGGTGGGCAGCTCGCGGCCGGCGTCGAGGTCGCCCCCGCCGCCGCGGGTGACGTACACGGCGCGCCTGCCATCGGGGATTCCCAGCGCCTCGCGGGCCCGGGCGCGGGGGAGCAGCTCGGCGGCCTCGCGGATGAGGATGGGGCCCACGTCGCGGCGGTCCGGCACGATGACGTCGTCGTACAGCGGAAGGAGCGGGGCGTAGGCGTCGTCCCCGGCAACCTCGTCCTTGACCGCGCGGGCGACGAGCACCTTGTGGGGCACCAGATCGAGCACCGGCACCAGCTCGCCGAAGGAGCCGCCGGGGAAGGTGTCGACCACCAGGATGTCCGGCGACAGCCCGTTGATCGCGTTCAGCACCCAGCCGCGGGCGACGGCGAGGTAGCGGGTGGGGTCGAGGCCGGCGTCACGAAGCATGGCCTTGGAAGGCATCTTCAGCGCGGGCACCCCCTCCCGGCGGGCCAGGGTGTCGGCCTCGGAGCTGGTGAGCAGCCAGGGCTCGAGCTTGACGTCGGCCAGGGCGCACAGGCGGCGGGCCATGCGGATGAGGGCCAGCTGCCGCACCAGGTGACCCATGCCGCGCCCGTTGATGGCGTAGGCGACGAGCCGGACGGTGGTCACGACACGTAGCCCAGGTCGTCCGCGCGGCTGACGATGGCCGCGGCCTTGGCGACGCGCTGGTCGGCGTCGTCGAGCCGGTCGCGCACCGGGCGGGCGTCGGGGGCGCGCTCGTACCAGCCCCGCCAGGTCGGGAACATGCGCGAGGGCTTGGACCCGGTCATCTCCTTGAACCACAGCTCGGTCGGGTTCTCGGCCAGGACGAAGCGATCGTAGGCGTCGTACGCCACCATGCGCTGGACCATCTGCTCGGCCTGGCGCAGGCGCTTGTTGTACTTGTCCTGCTTGTCCCCGAACTTCGTGTCCAGGTGCCGCCTGGGGAAGCCCGAGTGGTAGTTCTTGCTGCGCTGGAACTTGGCGACCTTGCGCTTGTACTTGGTGATCCGTCCGCCCAGGTCCTGCATGAAGGGCTTGATGCCCTTGAGCAGCAGATCATCGAGGATCTCCAGCTTGGCCTTCAGGCCCGAGGCGCGGCGCAGACCCAGGGTGACCTCGCGGTTCTCGACCGGCTGCTGGGCGTTCCACTCGGCGAGCAAGGGGAGGTCGGCCATGCGCAGGAACTCGACCAGGGCCTCGCGGCTGGCCTGCAGGTAGATCTCCGGGAGCCGGGGGATCCGCGCCAGGGCCTGGTCGTGCTCGCGGACCAGCTCGTGCACGGTGTTGATCTTGTGCTCGGTGGCGCCCACCTCGGCGCGCCACTTCACGCGCTCCACGTCGACCTTCTGGTAGGCGGGCAGGACGTCGTCGCCGAAGTCGTCCATGCCCAGCTCGCGGCAGATGCGATCGCCAGCCGCCCAGTAGGTCCAGTAGCGGGCCTCCAGGAAGCCGACGTCGTAGCCGGGCGTGTCGTAGCCGAGCTGCACCAGGGTCAGGAAGTGCTCGTGCTGCTCGAACCGGGCGCACGCCTCTTCCCAGGGTTGAAGCAGGCTCTTGCGCTCCTCCAGCTCGCGGGTCAGCTCGCCGTGGGGGCCGACCAGCCACTGGCGCCGGACGTAGCGCTCGTCCTGCTCGATCGCGCCGATCCGTCGCTCCAGCACCAGCTTCTCGTGGGCCATCGCGTCGAGGGGGGAGCGGCGCTCGAGCTTCTTGAAGGAGGCTCGGGCGGCCAGATCGTCCAGGGCGGCCTGGGTGAGCTCGGGCAGGTAGGCCTCGGCCAGATCGGCGAGCGCCTGGTCGAGCTGCCCGGTCACCGTGTCGACGGCCTGGCTGATGCTGTGGGACAGGCCGATCGCCCGCTTGCGCAGGCCCTCGGCGAGGCGGATGTTGCCGGCGAAGTGCTCGGCGAGCTGGTGACCGGGAATCATGCGGCGGTCTACCACACCTCGAGGGCGGCGTGGTCAGGGACTCCGCAGGCGCAGGGGCAGGCCGCCGCGGCGAGCGAGCACCCGGCGGGGCCGGACCGTCCACAGCCGTCGCGCCTCGTCGAACGCCGCGATGCGCGGGTCGTCGAGCAGGACCCGCGCCGGCCCCTCCAGCTGGAGCAGGTCGCCGGTGGCGAAGTCGACGAAGGCCAGGGCGGCGCGGCCGTCGGACACGATGTTGCCCAGGGTGTTGAAGGCGTTGTTGCCGGCGTAGTCGGGGATGACCAGCTCGCCGTCTGCGTTCACGTGCACGAAGCCCGGCGGCCCGCCCCGGTGCGACGCGTCGACCGACCGCTCGCCGGAGCCGTGCGTGGCGGACGTCGCGACGAAGAACGTGTCGGAACGGGCGATGAACGCCCGGTCTGCAGCGGTGAGCGCCTCGTGCTCGGCGGCGTGCACGGGCTCGGCGACCCCCGGCTCCACGACCCGCGGGTGGATGTACTGGGGGCAGTTGCCGAAGCTCTGCTCGACCCGGACCACGAGGCCACCGTCGTGGGAGACGACGCGCCCGTTCAGGCGGTTGCGGCGGCGGGAGTGCAGCTCGATGCCCAGCAGTCCCACCGGGGAGCCCACCTCGAGGCTGCCGCGGTCCAGGACGTCGGGCACCGCGTCCAGCACCAGGGTCTGGGCGTCGCGGGCGTGGGCGAAGCCGGGCGGACCGGTGAGGAAGCTCGCCCAGGGAGCGCCCCCGGGGTCGACCGCGCCCACGACGACGAAGGGGAGCTGGGCGAAGAAGCGCTGGTGCTGCGCGGGCATGGCCCTGCGGATGGCGCGCCGGCCGAAGCGGGCGAGCGCCTCCTCGACGCCGGCGTGGCGCTGCAGCCGCAGCTCGCCCGGGTGGAACGGGGAGCTCACGCGGAAGCTCGCAGTCCGACGGCGTTCTCGGGGAACGGCGTGAAGCGGGGCAGGGCCTCGATCCGCCGGAGCAGGTCGCGCAGGCGGGGGTAGGCAGCCAGGTCGACGTCGCCCTCGGGCGCGGCGTGGGCGTAGCTGTAGAGCGCGAGATCGGCGAGCGTCGGGTGCGGGGTTCCGGCGAGCCACGCGCGGGTCGCGAGCACGTCCTCGACGGTGGCGAAGAGCTGGTGCGCGGCAGCGACGGCGGACTCCTTGCCCGGGGTGCCGAACAGGTTCGACAGCCGGGCGGCGGCCGGTCCGGAGGCGAGGGGGCCGGCGGCGAGGGCGAACCAGCGCTGGATCTCCGCGCGGACGACGGGATCGCGAGGGTAGAGGTCGGTCCGCTCGTCGCGCTCGGCCAGGTAGACGAGGATGGCGCAGGAGTCGGCGATGATCACGCCGTCGTCCTCGAGCACCGGCACCTGGCCAAACGCGTTCTTCGCCAGGAAGGCGGCGGACTTCTGCTCGCCCGCGGCCACGTCGACCAGCACGGGCTCGTACGGGGTGTCGGTGAGGGAGAGGTACAGGGCGACCCGGTGGCAGTGGCCGCTGATGGGGTGCTGGTAGAGCTTCATGGGGTTCCTCCTGGGGTTTCGAGACGGCGGAGTCAGGTCCGGCCGGCCCCCTGGATGTACTCCCTCCGAATGGCGAACCAATGAACGACTTGGGCATCACATCATTTCGAATGATGCAATGATGGGCTGATGGACCGCCTGCACGCCATGACTGTCTTCGTCGCCGTCGCCGACGCGCTGAGCTTCGCCGAGGCCGCCCGCACCCTGCGGACCAGCCGCCCCTCGGTCAGCCGGGCGGTAGCGGCCCTGGAGGACCACCTGGGGGTGGAGCTGCTCGCTCGCACGACCCGCAGCGTGGCGCTGACCCAGGCTGGCGCGCGCTACCTCGAGGACTGTCGGCGCATCCTCGAGGCGGTCGACGACGCGGACGCCGCCGCTACGGGCGCGTTCCAGGAGCCCGCGGGCCGCCTCGTCGTCACCGCGCCGGTGATGTTCGGGCGCCTGCACGTCCTGCCCGTGCTGCACGCCTTCCTCGAGGCCTGGCCCGCGGTCGACGCCCACCTGCTGCTGGTCGATCGGGTCGTGGATCTGGTCGACGAGGGCATCGACGTGGCGGTCCGCATCGGCGCGCTCCCCGACAGCAGCCTGCTCGCCGTCCGGGTCGGGGAGGTGACCTCGGTCGTGGTGGGATCGCCGGACTACCTCGCCCGCCGGGGCCGCCCCCGCGTGCCGACCGATCTCGCATCCCACGACCTCGTCGCCCAGACCCACGCGATGCGACGTCGAAACTGGTCCTTCGGCGGCCAGCGCGTCCCGGTCGAGCCGCGGATCCTGACCAACGACGTGCCCGCCACCCTGGAGCTGGCCATGGCCGGCGCGGGGCTGGCGCGGGTGCTCTCCTACCAGGCGGCGGCCGGGCTCGCCGCCGGGCGCCTCCAGCGTGTGCTCGAGGACTCCGAGCCCGAGCCGCTCCCGGTCCACCTGGTCCACGCCGGCGGGCGCCGCACCCCCGCGCGAACCCGCGCATTCGTGGACCTCGCCCGGGAGATCCTGCGGGATCGGGGGAGAAATGCATGGCGAACGGGCTCGTCGGGCTGATGGACCGGGCGGGTCCGCACACTCACCGGCCTTCCTGATGCCGAGCGGGTCTGCGGGGGGATCGTCGTGCGCGCACTGTGCGCGCACACCTCTGCGCACCCGCTTCTCGACGCTCCAATCACCCATTCATGCGGATGCGGTCCCGGGCGTGGGGCGGTATCAAGCCTTGATCCGTCTGACAGATCCTCCGGGGGAGAACGATGTACCGCCACCGAGCCCGCCAGTCTCTCATCGCTGGCCTCGTCGGCAGCGCGCTGCTGTCCGCGTGCGCCGGAACGGGAGAGCCGCCGACGCTCACGATCACCGAGTCGCCCTACACCGTAGACGACATCGTGCTGGAGCTGTCCTTCCAGGATCCCGCTGCGGGTGAGGGGCGCCAGTTCGACGTCACCTGGACCCGCAACGGCGAGCCGGTCGACTCCGCGTCCGGCGGGTTCGTCGTGCCTGCGTCCCAGACCGCCCGCGGCGAGTCCTGGGAGGCGACCGTGCGCGAGCTGGTCAAGGACGAGCCCGGCGAGGACGCCTGGACCGCGACCACGGTCGTGCTGAACACCGCCCCCGAGGGCAGCGTCGAGATCCAGCCCGCCGTGCCCGAGGACGAGGACGACCTGGTGGCCGTCGGCAGCGGCACCGACATCGACGGGGACGAGGTCAGCTTCCGCTTCGAGTGGTCCGTCGGCGGCGAGGTGCAGGCGGACCTGACCGGCGACACCGTGCCGGCCGATCGGACCGAGCGCGGCGACGTCTGGACCGTCACCGGCTGGCCCACCGACGGCAGCGCCGAGGGCGAGCCCTCCGAGGCCACCGTCAACATCGCCAACGAGATCCCGGTCGCGACCGCGGTCACCCTGACCCCCGAGGACGTGTTCGAGCGCACCGTGGTCCGCGCCCTGCCCGAGGGCACCGATCCCGACGGCGACGAGGTCAGCTGGCGCTTCGTGTGGTCGGTCGACGGGGCTCCGGTCGACGGCGTGCCCGGCGATCAGCTCACCGGCGAGCACTTCGGCAAGGGCCAGGAGATCACGGTCCAGGCCTTCCCCAGCGACGGCTTCGTCGAGGGCTCCCCGGTCACCAGCGCTGGCGTCACGGTGCAGAACACGGCGCCCGAGCTGGCCCTGGCGTCGGTCTCGAAGTCCCTCGTGCGCGAGGGGGACACCGTCACCTGCGTCGGCACCGGCTGGCTGGACGTGGACGGCGACCCGGAGAGCTACCGCACCGAGTGGCTGGTCAACGGCGGCTCGGTCGGCACGTCCGACTCGCTGGACGGCGCGTCCTTCGACCGCGGCGACCGGGTGGCCTGCACGCTCACGCCCAACGATGGCGAGGTCGACGGCACGCCGGTCACGTCCTCGGAGGTCGTGATCGAGAACACCGCCCCCGTGCTCGGCGGCGTCACCATCGACAAGAGCAGCCCGACCGAGGGTGACACCCTGTCCGTCGTGATGTCTGGCGCGTTCGACGCGGACGGCGACGACATCATCTACACCTACTCCTGGATCGTGAACGGCTCGGTCGCGGGCACCGGCCCGACCCTGTCCTCGGACGCGTTCGACAAGGGCGACACCATCAGCGTCGAGGTGACGCCGGACGATGACATCGACCTTGGAACGCCGGCAAAGAGCCCATCGGTCAAGGTGGTGAACTCGCTTCCGGTCGTGACCAGCATCACCCTGTCGCCGACCGATCCGCTCACCGACGACACCCTCACCGCCGCGGTCAGCGGCACCGACGCCGACGGTGACACCATCACCTACAGCTACAGCTGGGCGATCGACGGCACGGCGATCTCCGCCCCCGACGCGGCGACCCTGGCCGGCTCGAGCTGGTTCGACAAGGGCGACAAGGTCACGGTCACCGTCACCCCGAACGACGGCGAGGACGACGGCAGTGCCGACACCTCCGCCGCGGTCACCGTGGGCAACTCGCTGCCGAGCATCGCGTCGGTGGCCATCACCCCGTCGACCGCCCGGGAGGGCACGACGCTGACCTGCTCGCCCGCGGGCTGGAGCGACGACGACGGCGACAGCGAGGGCTACACCTGGGCCTGGACGGTGAACGGCAGCGCGGCCGGAACCAGCAAGACCCTGACCAGCGCCGACTTCGACAAGGGCGACGCCGTCATCTGCACCGCCACGCCGTTCGACGGCACCGACAGCGGCACCGCGGTCAGCTCGAGCGCCATCACCGTGCTCAACACCGCGCCGGTGCTCTCCGGCGTGACCCTGTCCAGCACGAGCCCGAAGGAGGGGGACACCTTGTCCGTGACCCTGGGCTCGGCCAGCGACGCCGACGGGGACAGCATCACCTACCGCTA
>CALATR010000319.1 GCA_937891875.1 uncultured Pseudomonadota bacterium
CCGATACGGACACCGACACCGATACCGACACGGACACCGACACCGACACGGACACGGACACCGATACGGACACCGACACCGACACCGACACCGATACGGACACCGACACCGACACCGATCCCCCGCCCTTCATCGAGGAGGGGATGTGGACGCTGACCCAGGACGACCCGATCGTCGACAGCTGCGGCATCGTGTTCGGCGGCCTCGGTGACTTCCCGGTGATCATGACCGCCACCGCGGACAACACGGGTTTCACCGCCGACATGCAGGCGATGCTGCCCGGCGTGCTCTTCACCTGCACGCTGTCGGGCATGGACTTCACCTGCGAGGACCTGGACTTCGGCGGGTCCTTCGTGATGGGCCTGAACGGCACCTTCGGCGACAGCGAGTCAGCGAAGGGCGAGTGGACCTGGACCTACGAGGCGGCGGAGCTGGGCATGATCTGCGACGCCCCCCTGCCCTACGAGATGCGCTTCACGCCGTAGGGCGGCCGGAGAGCTCGGGCTCGCCCGCGGGATAGTGGGGGGCGGGCGAGATCACATCCGTTGCTGCGGGCAGGGGAGTGGAAGGACGGTCTCTGGTCCCGGCCACGGGAAGTCGCGTAGCTGCGAGCGAGGGAGTGGAGGGGCGGTCTCCAGTCTCCAGTCTCCAGGTTCGGCCGGCCAGGGAGCTGTCGCGACGCAGGAAGCAGGCTGCAATCCCAACAGCGCTGGAATTCGACGGGTGGTTCGTACGCGGTGGCTTCGGTCCGGGCAGGGCACCGGGTCGATCGGGGTGGATCCGCCGCCGTAGGACTGGAGACTGGAGACTGGAGACTGGAGACCGAGGCGCCGCTCCCCTGCCCACGGCAACGCGACTCCCCGTGAGCGGATCCCAACCCGCCACTCCCCCGCCTCGAAGCCACGCGACTTCCGCCAGACGATCCCCGCCCCTCCACTCCCCCGCCTCGAAGCCACGCGACTCCCGCCAGACGATCAGAACCCGCCACGCACCGCTCCCCGGGATACCCGCCCCGACCCGACCCTTGGAGCCATCCGTGGACGATCTGCGGCAGCGGGCGCGTCAGCTGGGCGCGCTGACGACCTACATCGACCAGCACGGCAACCCCGTCCACGCCGACGACGAGGCCTTGCAGGCCGTGGTCGCCGCCATCGAGGCCGGGCATGGGAAGCCGGGGCAGGCGCCGTGGTACGGCAAGGTGCCGCTCCGGGCCTGGCGACCGGACACCCCCAAGCGAGACTTCGGGATCTTCCTCCCTCACCACGCGCTGCGTACGCGCTCCACCCGCGGCTGCGGCGACCTCACCGCCCTGCGCGCGCTCGGAGAGTGGGCGGCGGACCAGGGCGCGGGGCTCGTCGGCACCCTGCCCCTGCTGCCGACCTTCCTCCACCGTGACGGCCCCTACGAGCCCAGCCCCTACGCCCCGGTCTCCCGCCGATTCTGGGCGGAGCACCTGATCGATCCGACGGCGGCGCAGGAGTGGGATCGCTGCCCCGAGGCCC
The DNA here is from genome assembly GCA_937891875.1 of uncultured Pseudomonadota bacterium. Classification (GTDB taxonomy): domain Bacteria; phylum Myxococcota_A; class UBA796; order UBA796; genus REDI01. The sequence continues at coordinate 1,503 of CALATR010000319.1, forward strand.
AGGAGATCCTCCGGACCGCCGAGGCGGACGGCACGCTCGCGGCCCTGCGCGGCGGGGATCTCGTCGATCCGGCGGGCGCCTGGGAGCTTCAGTGGGCCCTGCTGCAGGCGCTCGCCAAGGTGGCCTGGGCGGAGGGCAAGCTGGCGAACGCGGTCGCGTACGCGGTGCGCCATGAGGTCGGCTTCGGCGAACAGCTCCGCACCTACGCGCGCTTTCGCGCGGCGACCGCCCAGCACGGCCCCTGGCCCACCTGGGCGGACGCCTCCCGGTTCGACGGCTGCAGCCCCGATCGCCCGCTCGCCTGGTCCGAGGGGGGCATGCCGCCGGTCGACGAGACCGAGGTGGACGCCTGGGTGTACGCCCAGATGGAGGCCCGCCGACAGGTGTTGTCCCTGCGCCGGGCCCTCGAGGACAGGGGCATCGACCTGTACCTGGACCTGCCCATCGGCACCCACCCCGACGGCTTCGACACGTTCTACGGCACCGGCCACAGCCCGCTCCACGCCGCCGGTGTGTCCGCAGGTGCGCCTCCCGACCCGTACTTCCCGAGCGGGCAGGACTGGGGCTTTCCCCCGGTCCACCCTGATGTCTCGCGCGCCACGGCCTCGACGGACCTCCGCCTGGCCCTGGCGCACCACGCCGAGGCCGCCCACCGCCTGCGGATCGACCACATCCTGGGCTTCTACCGGATGTTCTGGGTGCCAGCAGGCCTGGGCGCCACCCGCGGGGTGTACGTGCGCTACCCCGCCGACGCGTGGTGGGACGCGCTGGTCCACGTGAGCCACCACGCGCAGTGCCACATGATCGGCGAGAACCTGGGCATGGTTCCCGAAGAGCTGACCCGGGCCATGCTGGAGCGCGACGTCGACGGCATGCACGTCGGCCAGTTCGCCCTGAAGCCGGACCCCCACCACCCGTTCGAGCCGCCCCAGCACGGCTACCTGACCTGCCTGAACACCCACGACACGCCGACGTTCGCCGGGTTCTGGCGGGGTGAGGATCTCGACACCCACGAGTCCCTCGGTTGGCTCGCCGGCGAGCGCGCCCTGCACGAGCGGGGCTACCGACGCTGGCTGTGCGATCAGCTGCGCCCTCTCGGCGGCACCGGCCCCCTCTCCGACGCCGACGTGCCCGAGGCCCAGCAGGTCGCCGCGAGCCTCTACCTGCGCCTGGCCCACAGCGAGGCGGGCACGGTGCTGGTCAACCTCGAGGACCTGTGGGCCGAGGATCGCCCCCACAACGTGCCCGGCACCTGGCGGGAGCTCCCCAACTGGCTGCGCCGCAGCGCCCGCACCCTCGAGGAGGTCGCCGCCGATCCCCACGTGAGCACCGTGCTCGCCGCCCTCGCCGCTGCCCGCCCGAGGTCGACGTGAAGCGCACCCTCACCCACGCTGACCGGCACCTGTTCCACGAGGGCACCCACGCCCGCGCCTACCTCAAGCTCGGCGCACATCCCGGGACCTCGAAGGGCCGGCGCGGCACCTGGTTCGCCACCTGGGCCCCCCGCGCGGTGAGGGTCGAGGTCATCGGCGACTGGAACGGCTGGGACGGCGCCGACACCCCGCTGGAGCGGATCAGCGCCCAGGGCCTGTGGCAGGGCTTCGTCCCTGGCGCCCGCGAGGGCCACCACTACAAGTTCCGCCTGCACGTGAACGGCGAGCAGCTCGACAAGGCCGACCCCTACGCCGCCCGCACCGAGCTCCCCCCGGCGACGGCGAGCGTGGTCTGGAAGGACCGCTACGCCTGGGGCGACGCGGCCTGGATGCAGGACCGCCAGCGCCGCAACGCGCTCGACGCCCCCATGTCGATCTACGAGGTCCATCCAGGATCCTGGCGCAGGCCGGACGGTCGGATCCCCACCTGGCGCGACCTCTGTGAGCCCCTCGCCCAGCACGTCCGCGCGACCGGCTTCACCCACGTCGAGCTCATGCCGGTCATGGAGCACCCGTTCTACGGATCCTGGGGCTACCAGGTCACCGGCTACCACGCGCCCAGCGCCCGCTACGGCGAGCCCGAGGGCCTGCAGGCGCTGATCGACCACCTGCACCGGCAGGGAATCGGCGTCATCCTCGACTGGGTGCCCGCCCACTTCCCCGGCGATGCGTTCGCCCTGTCCCGCTTCGACGGCGCCCCGCTCTACGAGCACGCCGATCCCCGCCGTGGCCACCACCCCGACTGGGACACCCACATCTTCGACTACGGCCGCCCCGAGGTCCGCTCCTTCCTGCTGTCGAGCGCCCTGTGCTGGCTCGACCGCTTCCACGCCGACGGCCTGCGCGTCGACGCCGTGGCCAGCATGCTCTACCTCGACTACTCCCGCGAAGAGGGCCAGTGGCTGCCCAACGACCGCGGCGGCAACGAGCACGACGAGGCGATCGAGCTGCTCCAGACGCTCAACCGCACCGTCTACCGCCTGCATCCGGGCGCGCAGACGTTTGCCGAGGAGTCGACCGCGTGGCCCCAGGTCAGCGCCCCCACCTGGGAGGGCGGCCTCGGCTTCGGCTTCAAGTGGGATATGGGCTGGATGCACGACACGCTGGCGTACCTGCGCGAGGATCCGGTCCACCGCGTGCACCACCACGATCGCCTCACCTTCCGGAGCGTGTACGCCCAGGCCGAGAAGTTCGTCCTGCCGCTCTCCCACGACGAGGTGGTACACGGCAAGGGCTCACTGCTGCGCAAGCAGGCCGGCGACCCGTGGCAGCAGCGCGCCAACCTCCGCCTGCTCTTCTCCTGGCAGCACGCGACCCCGGGCAAGAAGCTCCTCTTCATGGGCCAGGAGTTCGCCCAGGATCGGGAGTGGGACCACGACCGTCAGCTGGACTGGGAGCTGCTCGAGGACCCTGGCCACCAGGGGATCATGACCCTCGTGAGCGACCTGAATGCCCTGCACGCGACCGAGCCCGCCCTGCACCGCGGGGACCACGACGCGGCAGGGTTCGCCTGGATCGACGGCAGCGACTCCGCCGCCAGCGTGATCGCCTTCCTGCGCCGCGATCCCACGGGCGAAGGCCGAGATGTGGCGTGCATCCACCACTTCACGCCGGTCGTCCGCGAGGGCTACCGCATCGGTCTGCCCCTGCCCGGCGCCTGGACCGTGCTGCTGCAGACCGATGACGCTCGCTTCGGCGGCAGCGGCGTCACCGAGCGAACCGTCATCGTGACCGAGCCGGTCCCTCACCACGGCCATGCCCAGAGCATCGTGCTCACCCTGCCGCCCCTCGGCGCGGTCTGGCTGGGCGCACCCGCGAGTCCCTGAAGCGACGAAGCCCCCGCCGACGGGATCGGCAGGGGCTCGCTGTCGTCAGTCTCGCTCGATCACTCCGGGTCGACGTCCGTGTGGACCCGCAGGCGGCCGTACTGGACCTCGTCGTCGTAGAAGACGCCGTTGTTGTAGTAGCTGCAGCAGCCGTGGGCGATCTCGAAGCGGTTGGTGCCGCCGCTGTTCCAGATGCCGGTGATGGCGGAGCCCGAGATGGTGAACTCGTAGACGCGGCCGCTGTCGCAGGTGGAGCTGCGCGCGATGGGCAGGCCGGTGCCGTAGTAGAGCTGCGTGCCGTTGAGCCGCACGTAGTCGTACGAGGTCGAGTTCTCGCGGTAGCCCTGGCGCCACTTGAAGGTCAGGGTGTCCGGAGAGGTCTTGTAGACGTCCTCGGAGATCCACTGGGTGCCCGCCGAGTAGTACATGTAGGTGTAGTACCCGGTCTTGCCGTCCGACGAGCACGAGCTGCCCGCGTTGCCCAGGTCGGACTTGGACTCGGCCGTGTAGTAGATGTACTCGGGTCGGACGATGGTCTCGATGGGGTCGGTGACCGTGGTGTCGGTGCCGTCCGAGAGCGAGACCGTACACGCCCACGCGTCCTCCAGCTCCGTCGCCGCCGCCGGGATGGTGTCGCCGGTGTAGTCGGTCGTAGAGGTGAGGCCGGCGTAGGCGGAGCCGTCGAGGGTCCAGGTGAAGGTCGGCGTGAGGGTGTCGCCGTCCGCGTCCACGGGCTCGGAGCCGAAGGCGCAGTGCAGGTCCTCGTCGTCCAGGGAGAGGCCGGGGACGATGCTGACGTCGGGGTACTCGGGCGGCTTGTTCGCGACCGTGACCACCGGGGACTCGTAGACGTCGCCGTCTTCGATGCCGTCGTTGACGGTCAGGGTGTAGGAGACGGTGTCACCCTTGTCGAAGCCGTTGCCCTCGATGTCGTTGCCATCCAGGGTGCCGGTCTCATCACCGACGACGCTGCCGTTGACCTCCCAGACGTAGGTCAGGGTGATGGGATCGCCGTCACGATCGACGATGTCGTTGTCCGGCATCAGGAGCGCGTCGGTGTACATCGGGTCGACGTTGAAGGCACTCGACAGGATGACCGGGGGCGCGTTGCCGACGACCACGGTGTCGGCGGTCAGGGTCGCGCTCTGGCTGACGCCGTCGGTGGCGTACACCTGCAGGCCAATGGTGTCGCCGCGCTGGAAGTGCACGGGATCGAGCGCCATGTCCGTCGACACGCCGCGGCCGTTCACGAGCCACCACACGTTCAACGCGACGTCATCGCCGTCCGCGTCGCTGACGCCGGTGGCGGTGAAGGTGATCGCCGCGTTGCGGGTCGGGGACGGGTCGTCGATCTCGATGGCATCGAGGGTGGGCACGCCGTTGCGGACCAGGACCTCGCTGGAGAAGACGCGGATGCCGTCGTCCTCGCCGTCGGTGGGCACGAGCTCGCAGGAGAGCACCTGGCCGCGGTCGAAGAACTCGCCGGTGAGGGTGGCCTCAGAGCTGACGACCAGCCCGTCGACCTTCCAGATCACCTTGTAGCCCTCGGCATCGCCGTCGGGATCAGAGAATCCACGGCCGACGCAGGTGACCTCGGTGTCGTCGTACACGACCTCGGGGCGGATGGCGGCGCCCTCCACCCGGGGCGGGCTGTTGGCGACGGTGGTGCTGGCGGTGACCGGCTCGTTCTCCGCGGTGCCGTCCGAGGCCACGACGGTGACCTCCCAGACGTCGCCCTTCACCAGCTTGTCTCCGGTGACGGTGTTGCTGGAGATGCCGGCGTCGGCGCCGTTGACGGTCCACGAGTAGGTCGCGGTGACCTCGTCCCCGTCGGGATCGGTGAAGCCAGGCTGGGCGACCAGGTCGGTGCCTGTGCCCGGGGCGCCCGGGGTCAGCGTGACGATGCCGAACGGCGCCGAGTTGCCGATGGTCACGGAGGTGACGCTGGGCTCGAACTCCTTGCCGCTCTCCGAGTCGACCGGCGTGACCGTGACCTCCCAGGTCTGGCCCCGGGACGTGAGGTCGGCGTCGACCGTGCGGGTCACGTCCGCGACGGGCTCACCGTCTACGGTCCAGGCGATCTCGTAGGTGAACCCCTCCCGCTCGGCGACGAGCAGGCGAAGGGTGTCCTCCGTGCCCGCTTCCTGCGGGCTGATCGACAGCAGGGGCGCGTCCGCGGACGGGCCACAGGCCGTGACGGCGAGGGAGAGGATGCCGACGCCGACGGCGCCAAGCAGGGGGGTGCGTCCAATCACGCGCATGCGTGCCTCCAGACGGTGTCGGTCCCGGCCGCGCATCGGCACAGCCAGACCCGTGATGCCGCATGTTATCAAGAGGCCGTCAACAGGTGTCAACCAGCAAGACGACCACGTCATCGATCCCCCCGGCGGATCCTCCGACCTCCCGCCGCTCTCGCCCGATGGCTTCATTCGCGGTACCGAGCGAGCGGCGGCACACCGATGACACGGACGTCGCCGCGACCGCAGGAGGGTGGTTGGCACGGGTCTGCATCCATGGGCACTTCTACCAGCCCCCCCGCGAGAATCCCTGGCTCGAACGCGTCGGATCCCAGACATCCGCCGCCCCGTTCGCCGACTGGAACGCCCGCATCACCGCCGAGTGCTACCGCCCCTGCGCAAGCGCCTCGATCCGGGACGACACGGGCCGGATCCTCGCACTCCTGAACACCTACGCGCGGATCAGCTTCGACGCGGGCCCCACGCTGATGGCCTGGCTGGAGCAGCACGCGATCGACGTGCACGACGCGCTCATCGCCGCCGACCGGGCCGCGGTGGCGCGCTTCGGCCACGGCACCGCCATGGCCCAGGCCTACAACCACACGATCCTCCCCCTCTGCACGCCTCGAGACAGGCGCTTGCAGATCCGGTGGGGACTTTCTGACTTCCGCTACCGCTTCGGCCGGGACGCCGAGGGGCTCTGGCTGCCCGAGTGCGCGGTCTGCGAGGACACCCTGGAGGCGCTGGCGGAGGCCGGCGTGCGCTTCACCGTGCTCGCGCCGGGACAGATCGAGGCCGTCCGCCCGCCCGGCGGGTCGTGGCGCACTGCGGTGGACCCCTGCCGACCCTACCGGGTGGAGCTGCCGTCGGGCCGCTCGATCGCCGTGTTCGTGTACGACGGGGCCGTCGCGGAGGAGATCGCCTTCGGACGGCTCCTGGACTCGGGCGACCGCCTCTACGATCGGCTCATCGCGGCCGCCGCCGGCACGGACGGGCTCGCCCACACCGCGACCGACGGGGAGTCGTACGGACACCACCACCGGCACGGGGAGATGGCGCTGGCCTGGGCGCTCTACCGCATGGAGCAGGATCCCGCGGTGGAGATCGCACCCTACGCGAGCTACCTGGCCGATCATCCCCCCACCTGGCAGGCCCGGATCCGCGCGCCCAGCAGCTGGTCGTGCGCCCACGGGGTGGAGCGCTGGCGGAGCGACTGCGGCTGCGGCACGGCCCCTGCCGGCGGAGCCTGGCGCGCCCCGCTCCGAGCGGCGTTCGACGCCCTTCGCATGCGCCTGGACGAGGCATTCGAGGCCGATCTCACGCCGATCCTGCCCGACCCGTGGGCCGCGCGCGACGACTACGTGCAGGTGCTGCTGGGCGCCGATCGCACCGCCTGGCTCGACGCCCACGCTGGTCGCACCCTGTCCTCGGACGAGCGCCTGATCGCCCTGGAGTGGCTCGAGGCCCAGCGCCACGGACAGCTGATGTTCACGTCCTGCGGGTGGTTCTTCGAGGACGTCGATCGCCTCGAGCCCGTGCAGGACCTGATGTACGCCTGGCGCGCGGCCGAGCTCGCCGGGAGACGCCGCCCCGACGAGGACTGGCGCGGTCCCCTGCTGGCCGACCTCGAGGCCTGCCGCTCGTCCCGCCCCGCCGGACGCGGCAAGGGGTCGAAGGGTGGCGTGACCGCCGCCGAGCTCATCGCCCGCGAGGTCGAGCCCGAGCGCTTCGATCTCCCCCGCCTGGCTCGGCTGAAGGCCGCCCTGGACGTACTCGCGGGTCGGCCTGCGACCGAGGTCGTCACCGAGGCGCGCACCGGTCGGCAGCGGGCGGTCCGGGCGACGGTCGAGGTGCGGGACGGGCGGGTCCACGTCCAGGAGGGCGGCATCGCGTTCGACCTCACGGACGCCGTGCGTCGCTACTTCCCCGAGGTGCTGGAGGAGGCTCAGCGCAAGGCTGCCGTGGACGCCGTGCGCGCGGTCGACCGCACCCGGCAGCTGGCGCCCCTCGCGAGCGGACTCGACGTGGGGCGCGTCAGCCGCGGAGCCGCCCGCTGGGCCAGCCTGTCCGCCGCGAGCGCCGCCCTGTCCGACCCCGCGCCCCTCGCCACCCGGGCCCTGCGCCGCCAGCTGGAGCGACTGGGACTGCAGGTGGACGGGGACGGCCGCGCCCACGGAGAGCTCGAGCCGGGCGAGCGTCGCTGGCTGGAGTCTGGGTTCGACGCCCTGATCGCCGCGTGCAACCCGGTCCTGCCGGCCCACCAGCGCCTGCTCTTCGAGCGCGCCCTGCTCGCCTGGCCCGCCCTGTCCGTGCACACGCGCCAGCG